>CALQJP020000042.1 GCA_943330925.2 Chryseobacterium gleum | reverse complement strand
GGAATTGACGTTTGCCTGCCATCTTTGCGCAAACTTTTTTGGAATGAATGCTTTTATTGTTGATGGTGTTCGCACACCGATTGCCGGTTTCGGAGGAAGCTTGTCATCGGTTCGTGCCGACGATTTGGCGGCGCATGTAATGCAGCAATTGGCATCTCGAAATGCTTCTCTCGATCCAGCTTTGTTCTCGGATGTCATCATGGGATGCGCCAATCAGGCCGGTGAGGATAATCGAAACGTTGCGCGAATGGCTTTGCTGCTTGCCGGATTGCCCAAAGAGGTTCCCGGCGAAACAGTCAATCGTCTATGTGCATCGGGTATGGCGGCGGCAGTGAATGCAGCGCGTGCTGCTCACGCTGGAGAGGGTGACTTTTTTATTGCCGGTGGCGTTGAGCAAATGACGCGCGCTCCGTGGGTAATTTCCAAAACATCAACCGCCTTTGGCCGTGATGCCCAAATGTTTGATAGTAGTTTCGGGTGGCGTTTCATCCATCCAAAAATGAAGGAAATGTATGGGGTGGATGCTATGGGCGAAACTGCCGAAAATTTGGCAGAACTTTATTCCATTACACGTGAAGACCAGGATCGATTTGCAACGTGGTCGCAGCAAAAGGCGGCCAGCGCGTCGGAGCGGCTTGCAATGGAAATAGCACCGATTGCGATTCCACAGAAAAAGGGAGACCCCATCGTATTCGCCAGCGATGAATTCATTAAACCCAGCACAACTATGGAGGCATTGACCAGATTAAAGCCCGCTTTTAGGAGCGGCGGCACGGTCACGGCAGGAAATGCTTCCGGACTAAATGATGGTGCGGCTGCAATGCTCATTGCCTCGGAAGATGGTCTGAATAGGCACAACTTGGCTCCAAGAGCACGCATCGTAGCTTCTGCAGTTACGGGTACTGAGCCAAGAGTTATGGGAATCGGTCCGGTTGAGGCTTCACGTTTGGCTCTTAAGCGTTCAGGACTTACCATGGATCAAATGGACGTAATAGAATTGAATGAAGCCTTCGCAGCGCAAGTTCTTGCTTGCACGCGCCAATTGGGTATAGCAGATAACGATGAACGCCTTAATCCGAATGGAGGCGCAATCGCGCTTGGCCACCCGCTTGGCATGAGCGGCGCTCGCTTGTTAATCACTGCATCATTGCAGTTACAATTAACAGGTAAACGTTATGCACTTTGCTCCATGTGCATCGGAGTAGGGCAAGGGTATGCGGTAATTTTGGAACGTGTTTAACACAGGATTTTATGGCGAATATCTTTGAATTTGACGGCTTCATTCCGGTTGTCCATGAATCTGCATTTGTTCACCCCAACGCCACCGTTACCGGCAATGTCATAATAGGAAGAAATGTATACATCGGCCCCGGTGCTGCCATACGCGGCGATTGGGGGCAAATAGTAATCGAAGATGGGTGTAACGTGCAAGAGAATTGCACCATACACATGTTTCCGGGCGTAACAGTGACGTTGCATGAGGGCGCTCATATTGGCCATGGAGCCATCATTCATGGAGCTACTATTGGGCGAAATTGTCTGGTCGGAATGAATGCAGTGGTCATGGACAGGGTCCATGTGGGAGATGAATCGATAGTCGGTGCATTGGCATTTGTTGCTGCCGATACGGTAGTGCCCTCGCGAAGTGTAGTGGTGGGTAATCCGGCAAAGGTGGTCAAACAGGTCACGGATGAAATGATAGCTTGGAAAACCGAGGGAACAAAAATCTATCAGCAGTTACCGGAAGATTGCAGACGAGGGTTGCGACCGGTGGAGCCTTTACGCGAAGTGCCTGAAAACAGGCGTGTGCAGTCCGGTAGCTATACAACCTGGAATGAGCGAAAGTCCAATTCCTAGCTTATTCCTGAGGCGTATTCCTAAACTTTGATTATGTTCGTGTGACCTTAATCACAACTATGCCATCGCCGGCAAAACCATTTAGCTTCAAACAGTTTGAAATTGTGCAAGCGCGCAGTGCCATGCGCGTGGGTACCGACGCGGTGCTGCTAGCCGCTTGGGTAAGGTTGGGTAATTGCAGGCACGTGCTCGATGTGGGCACCGGTACCGGTGTTATAGCGTTGATTTGTGCCCAGCGTTGCGATGCTGCCACAATTGAGGCAATTGAAATTGATCAGGGTAGTGCGGAGGATGCCGGAGAGAATTTCCAACAGTCACCATGGCGGGAAAGGCTAAAAATCCATCTGGGCGATTTCCTCAAGATTTCTACCAGCGAAAAGTTTGATCTCATCATCTCCAACCCTCCTTATTTTACACATTCACTGCGCGCAGCCGATCCAATTCGAAATGCTGCAAGGCATGATGATTTGTTGCCGTCCGATGCTTTTATGAAGCATTCAAAAAGGTTGTTACGAGAGGAGGGAAAAATTGCGCTGATTTTTCCAAAGAGTGAACTCGAACGTTGGATTCTCGATGCAGCTGCAGTTGGACTGAAGCCCTCCAGAATTTGTCACGTTTTTACGTTGGTGCATAAAGATGCTGCGAGGGTGATGATAGAATTTACTTTTAACTCACCGATAGAACCTGAAATGGAGTCAATTCTAATTCAAAAAAGTCCGGGAGAACCATCAGAAGCTTATAAACAACTTACTACGGCCTTCTACACAAAATGGTGAGGGATATGGTGCTTGTTGAGGCTGATGGAATTCGCTAATTCTTAATCAGTTTGTATTTGGAACTATTGCCCGATGCATCGCCAACATGGATGTAGTAGGTGGAGGCAGGCCAATTACTGACAGAAACCAGCGTGCGGGATGAAATCAATTTTACATTTTCCATAAGCAGTCCCCCGGAATTATAGATTGTGGCGGTCAGGTCTGATTTGAAATTCGGTATTTCTATGGACAATTCGTGCAGCGTTGGATTGGGGTATAGGTTTAGCTCCAATTCAACATGTGATTCCTCCACCGAAACGGTAAAAATCTCATAGGGCTGTTGAACGCCCTCATTGATGGTTCCTTCGGTATCGGATGAATAGAATACTTGTCCGACAGAATAGGAGAAACTGCCGCCTGTTCCTGTGGCGTTTCCACCCGATGTAACGGTTGCCTGTTGCGCAAGGCTGCTCATTGAAAGCAAGCCCGTAAAAATGAAAAGGAGAAATTTCATGACTTTGATAGGTTTCGGATTATCCACCGATGTGACGTTTTAATTCATGAACGGCTTCATCCCAGAGCATTTTTTGATCATCCTCTTCGCCTTCTTCTGCAAAATCGTTCACAAGCAATGCAAGTTCTCCGGTCATTTCATCAATCTTGATGATTAGCTCGAAAAAATTAGTTTCCTTATCACTTTCATCCAGCCACTGGTAGCGCACCATTTGTTCTTTCTTTTTGGCCACAAGTTGGGCCTTGCGCTCTTCCCCTTCCCAAATAAAGGTATACACATCACCTCTAATATGCACTTGAGGCGCAAACCACTCTTCCAGGCCGCTTGGGTTGAACATACAGTTATAAAGTATAGTGTCGGATGTTCGAAGGATGTATTCGAGTTCTATTGGTTTTTTCGCCATGGATGTTGGTTCAGGTATAGTTATGCAAGAATAAGTTTTTTTGCGGGTCGCGGGAAGTTTTTTTGATCATGTTTTTGATGGAAGGGAAAAAGACTATATTTGCGCCCTCAAATTTGGCGGGGTAGCTCAGCTGGTTAGAGCGCATGATTCATAATCATGAGGTCGGGGGATCGTGCCCCCCTCCCGCTACCAAAGCACGAAAACGAAAAAAGGCCGCATTTGCGGCCTTTTTTATATCTGTTGGTTATCGATTGCTTAGTAACGATTACCACGGTCGTAACCGCCATCATTGTCGCGGTTGAAACGTGGCTTAAATCCACCTTCACGACGAGCGCCACCACCACCGCCACCGAAGTTGCTGCGTGGACGATCGTTGCTGCGAGGACGCTCTTCGGCTTCCTTAACATTGATTTTACGGCCACCTACGTCGGTCTGATCAAGTTGTGCAATTGCTGCACGACCCTCATCCTCTGATGACATTTCTACGAAACCAAAACCGCGTGAACGACCGGTTGCACGATCGGTCACTACCTTGGCAGAAGCCACGGCACCGAAACTTGCGAAAACTTCGCCAAGCTCTTCGCTTGACATGCTGTAATTCAGCCCTGAAACAAAAATGTTCATTTTTAAAACTGTTTGTTGATTAAAATATTAGACAACTGCGAACTCCAACAAACATTGACAACTGTAGAAAACATTTTGTTGAAAGAAGAGTAGTCATGACAAATATAGGCCTTTCCACTTAGTATGCAAGAAAAAAGTGAAATTTTATGGTCCTGGAAATCAATTGAAGGAAATTATCACCTCGTAACCCGCATGAGACCTGACATTAAACACGCGATCGTTATCCAGCAGCAAGTACTGCCCTTTTATACCCATAAGAGTCCCTTCGACTTTCGCAGTTGTATCGAGTTTGATTGACTTGGGCTTCAGCGGATGCTGAAGAATGGGATATTGTATAGATATCACTTCATCGTCATCCGCTATAAACGGGTGAACATCCTCGGGCAGTCGATCCAGTAACTGGTTTTTTTTCTCCAACAAGCTGCTCAAATCAGAGCATTCTCCTTTCAGCATAGCTTGCCATGCTGTTTTGTCGGCCATGTATTCTTTAAGCAAAACTTCGATTTTGCCGGCTAATTGACGATAGGGGGTTTCTGCCAGGCGTATTCCTTCGGTTGCACCTTGGTCGATCCAACGCGAAAACAAATTCGTACTTCGAGTTACTCCAACTTTGATGTCGCTGGTGCGAGACAAGTAAACATAATGGGGCTGATTGTGGTGTTTTTGCTCCCATTCAAAATCACGAAGCGCAATACCCTCATGTATACGACTCAACTCGGGGTTTACAATGCTGGGGGAACCCAATGGTGAAGTTAGAAATGCCTCATAGCATAGGCCCTCGCCATATGTTTTCTTGATTTTTTTGCCGGTGGCCACACAATTGATGTTGCCCGTGAATTCAATAGATACCGATTTTCCTATCCACTCGTTCAAAGGCATGCTTCCGGTATAGTCAAGTGTTTTCACTATAGGAAGAGCGTATGAAGCGGTCGAAGGCCCATTTAGCTCAGTCGACATTTTGCGAAGGTGGGTTGTGATGTTTGTCATTTTTACAATTAGTATGTTTGAACCAAATTCGCAGCCGCTCGAATCCTTTGCGACACGCGCCACCACGATATGAAAATTGAAGTTCCTGAAAAAAAATACTCGTATACGGGTTACAAAGATTTACTTGATTCGTTGCTCTCAGATGGTAAAGTTACCGGTGATCAGCAATCCGATTCTTTGCTCGAATATACAAAGCTGAATATGCATCGCATGCATAGATGGGAGAAGACGTTTATACCAAACGCAGTGCTTGCAAAGCGAATAGCCATGATCAACAGGCCTTTGCACTGGGTGGTTATAACGGAGGGGTGGTGCGGAGATGCCGCGCAACAACTGCCGGTTATCGAGAAATTGGCGTCCTTGAATCCGAACATTACCACACATTACGTCTTGCGCGATGAAAATCCTGCTTTCATGAATTTGTTTCTAACCAACGGAGGAAAATCTATTCCGATTTGGATATGTACAGACGAGAATTGGGAGCTTCAATGGAAATGGGGACCGCGTCCAAATGAGGCAGCGCAGCTGCTCAAAGGCCTCAAGGAGTCGGGGATTGATGATTCGTTGTTGAAGCAAGAGCTCCATAGCTGGTATGCGAAAAATAAGCAATTGGCCCTGCAAGGAGAAATTGAACAACTACTTGCTCATGATTCAATCCGTAAGGGTTGAAAGTTTGGCGTTCGTCTACTTAATTTTACGCCGCTGCTCGACTTTAAGTCGTTTGTAAATCTTTCGGAACAATCCTTGTTATTCGTGCTTGCAAACTTTGGCAAAACGAAATGTTAAGATTGTTCGACTGAGCAACCGTTTTGAGCTTGTTGCAGTATTGTAAATCCTTTTTAAAGCACGAACTATGAGAAGCACTATTCTTAAAAGCTCCTTTTTAATCGCCGCGTTGTTAGTTTCATGCGCAATGGTGGCTCAGAGTAAATTCAAAATCAAAGGACATGTTGAAGGCTTAAAGGACACTTCAATTTTTCTGGCCAATTATTATGGCAACAAGCTGTACTACAACGATACAGCTCTCGTAGACAGTAAAGGCAATTTTGCATTTGATGGCAAGCCCTACAACGAGTGCGGCAAATACGCCATTGTAGTCAATAATCAGAGTCGAATGGACATTGTAGTGGATCAGGAGGAAATTGAGTTGGAGTTCACGCCCGACTGCCGAATAGATGCCATTAAAGTCAAGCAGTCCAAAAACAACAAGATCTTCTTCGATTATGTAATGTATATATCGGATAAAATGCGCTCTCGTCAGCCTATTGACATGGCGATTCAGGATTCCACCAAAACAGAAGAGGAAAAGAAACCATTCCGTGAACAGCTCACGAAAATGAATGATGATGTCGTCAATTATCAGAAGGAGCTGATTGCCAAGAACCCGGAACTGCTGGTAAGTAAGCTCATCAAAATGTCTATGGACATTGAAGTGCCGGAGGCACCGGCCGATTCTACAGCCGATGGAAAAAAGCTGTGGCAATATTTCTATTACCGCAACCACTATTTCGATAATATTGATCTTAAAGACCCTCGAATGATTCGCGATCAGGCTTATCACAAGCTGATCGAGAAGTACATCACACAGGTGTTACCTCAAATACCTGATACGATGATTACTGAGGTGCAGCGACTGGTCGCTGCTGTAGGAGATAACAAGGACGGATTCAAATACATTGTTCATCAGTTCACGTACAATTTTGAAACTGCGAAAATCATGTGTATGGACAAGGGTTTTGTTTACATGATAGATAACTATTACGGAAAGGGGTTGTGTGATTGGGTGAAGGAAGATAAAATCAAGGAGATGAAGGAGTCGGCCGATGGCAAACGAAATTGCTTGTGCGGTGAAACGGGCTTGAATATCATTTTGTCTGATACCAACAACGTTTGGCAATCCATGCATGCCTTGAATGCGAAGTACACGCTACTCGTTATTTGGGAGGCAACTTGTGGACATTGTAAAAAGGAGCTCCCCAAAATCAATGACCTATACAAAACCTGGAAATCAAAAGGGTTGGAGGTGTTTGCCGTTCACAACAACATGGAGGTAGACAAATGGAAGAAGTTCATTCGCGATGAGAAACTGGAGTTTATCAATGTTTCTCGCAACCAGTTTATCATGACTCAGGATTCGGCTACAAAGCTCATTTACGGAGGACAAACCACGCTGCAGAGTTTGAATTTCCATCAGTATTGGGATGTAAACAGTACCCCGAAGGTTTATCTGATGGACAAGGACAAAAAAATCATAGCGAAGTCGTTGGGAGCCGAGCAATTGGAGGACTTGTTGAACCGCCTCGAGAATGGAAGCGATACTTCTGCTCCACTCAAAGAAACAGAGTATGAGGATGAAGACGAGGCTCCAAAGAACCGAACGAATTCAGGGGCGAAACAAAAAAATATGAGTCCGAAACCGAATAAGAAATAACTACGAAAAGCGCATCACCCGATGCGCTTTCTTTTTTTGAAATGAAACTCGTTGATCATCTTGTTGTACGCATGGGAAGGTCCACCCGTGATAGGGTGGTTTCTTTCGTTTTATCGGATGAGGGCAATCTTCGTCAATTACTGGACCTTGTAAGGTCAGGAACAAAGCCACAGCGCATGAAGGGGGCGTGGGTTCTATCGGGAGTCCATTCTGTCGATAAGGATGTTTTAGCGCCATACTATGACGACCTGCTTTCAATGTTGCAATTGGAATCGGTAGGCGGAGTTAAACGTGAGTTGCTGCGCTGTTTCGAAGGCGCTCGTTTGAATGACCCATTGGCTGACAGATTAGTTGTCATTGCGATGGATTGGGTGACAGATGAGCGTCAGGATTTGGCGGTTCGATACATATGCTATAAAGTGCTCACGCCAGTGCTGAAACGATATCCGGAGTTGGAAATTGAACTGCATCAGCAAATCGATTTATACCGTTCGAAATTCGGACGTTTCCCATAAAAAAAAAGCCCGCTAATGCGGGCTATTTTTATTGCTTATGCAGGTGTTATTTCTTCTTGAAGTAAAGTCGAGTAATGAATATTCCGCTGCCATCTTCTTTGCCGGCGTCACTTTCAACACCGCTCGTAACAAATGCAAGCTCAAAACCTTGTGCATCCATCTCATTAAGTTTCGATGCAATGATTGCGTCGTTGGATGCAATGTTCTGAAAATTGATACCTACCATGCTGAAAAAGTTGAGCATTTTGGTTTCCTTGAAGGAGCTTACTTTGAGATCACCGCGGTCTATGTCGCCTTGCTTAGAGTCTTTGCCTTCGGTTCGGCTTGTTGTAAAAGTGTTGTGATCAATGGGTGATGTGTTTTCGATCATACGAGAACGACCGACCCCGCCGGGAACAATCGATTCGACAATAGTCACTACCTGATATTGCGCTTGTGAAAAAGAGCAAAGCGCAAGGGCAGCTAGGGTGAGGAGTTGTTTTTTCATGGTTTTTAGGATAATAAGATTGTAGGATTATAGGGTAACGTGCAGGTTGTATAGCATGAATGAATAACGGTCAGCCACGGAGTCAATCACTTGGTTCGTACTCATGCCGGCGCCGTGTCCTGCACTTTTCTGGATGCGAATGAGCACGGGCTCTTTTCCGTTGTGATATTCCTGCAGGCGCGCAGCGAATTTAAAGCTGTGGGCAGGCACTACCCGGTCGTCGTGGTCTGCAGTAAACACCATGGTTGCCGGATAGTTGGTGCCTTTTTTCAAATTGTGATACGGCGAATATTTGTACAAATAGTCAAATGCCGTTTTTGAGCTGTCGGCACATCCGTATTCGGGAATCCATCCCTTGCCAACAGTGAAGAGGTGATAGCGAAGCATATCGAGCACACCTACTTCGGGCATGGCTACTCCAAATAACTCCGGGCGTTGTGTCATGCACGCACCCACCAATAGTCCGCCATTCGAACCGCCGTTGATGGCAAGTTTTTCAGTGCACGTGTATTTTTCAGAAATCAGGTATTCTGCAGCCGCTATGAAATCATCGAACACGTTTTGCTTGTTTTGAAGCATGCCTCCTTTGTGCCACTCTTCACCAAATTCATTTCCGCCGCGGATGCACGGCATGGCGAATACACCGCCATTTTCGAGCAATAGGATGCGCGAAGATGAAAAGCCGGGTTGCATTGGCACGGAGAATCCACCGTATGAATAGAGGAGCGTAGGATTGTTGCCATCGAGCTTCAACCCTTTTTTATGAACGATGAACATGGGCACTTCTGTGCCGTCTTTGCTCTTATACATGACCTGCTTGCTTTCATACTCGGATGGTTCAAACTTTACCTTGATCGTGTAGTACTCGTCAGATTTGCCGGTTTCAATATCGTATTTGTAAATCGATGTTGGATAGGTAAAGGATGTGAACGAATAGAAGCAAGTCTTTTCATCGTGTTTTCCTGAGAATCCACCTGCAGATCCCGTTTTATCGGGCATTGCGATTTCTTTTTTATCACTGCCATCGTAGTTGCAAACGAAAATGCGGGTATTCGCCCGATCGAGATAGCTCAGAAACAATTTGCCTCCGCAGGTTGAGACGCCTTGAAGCATCATGTCGTTTTGAGGGACGATTTCTTTCCAGTTTTCTTTGGCAGGATTGGCAGGGTCGACCTGGATGAGGCGATAGCGCGGTGCATCAGAATCAGTTTGCACCAGAAGCTGACCTTCCGGTGTGCTTTCGATAATCGAATTGTGGAGGGATATATCGGTAAACAACGGGTTGAATTTGCCTTGTGTGTCCTCCGGGTTTTTGATCCACACTTCCCAGCCATCTGTGCCGGGTGCTGCGTTGAGGACAAGGAATTTCTTGTCTTCGGTTGCGCTGATCATGTTGTACATGTAAGGGCGCTCATTGTCGCGATAAACCAGTTGATCCTGGTTTTGGTCGGTACCCAGTTTGTGGTAGTACACCATGTGGTATTCGTTGTTGCCACTCAACTCTTTTCCTTTCTCAGGAGCAGGATAGCGGTTGTAGAAGAAGCCATCCTTATACCAGGTGGCGCCGCTGAATTTTACCCACTCGAGGCGGTCTGATAGCTTTGTCTTTGTGGCAATATCAAATACTTCGATGCGCCCCCAGTCACTGCCGGCTTCGTTTACAGATACGGCCATGTAGCGATTGGAATCGTCGGCACCCAGTAAACCGACCGATGTAGTGCCTTCAGGAGAAAGCGCATTGACATCGAGGAAAATCTCCTCAGGACCTTCCAACCCTTTGCGAACAAAGTACTTCCCTTGTGGTTCCAGTCCGCTGTTGCGAAACATGAAGTAATAATCTCCTGCTTTGATAGGCGCTCCAACTTTTTCGAAATTGAATAGCTCTGTAAATCGGTCTTTGATTTTTTGGCGAAAGGGAATACTGTCTAGGTAGCCCGAAGTAAGCGCGATTTGCCTGTTCACCCAGTCTTCTGTGTTTGCTGCTGTGTCATTCTCGAGCCACATGTATGGATCTGAAACCGGGGTGCCGAAAAAATCAAGTGTCTTTTCTTCTTTTGCTGTTACAGGGTATTCCTTGATGGTCATGAGTGGAGCTGTTGTCGATACTTGTTTGTTGTTGCAGCCTATGATTGAAGCTGCAACGACAGTAAGAATGGGTAATGTGATTTTCATGTATGTGAATTTTACTTGGAGTGCATCACGCAAAACGGAATAAGTACTTCTTCCATGGAAATACCCCCGTGCTGGAAGGTGTTTTCATAGAAGTGTACAAATTGGTTGTAGTTATTCGGGTACACAAAAAAGTCGCTGTTTTGTGCGAAGATATACGACGTGCTTACGTTCATTTTAGGCAAGAAAATATCAGCAGGGTTACGTACCTCGAATACTTCTTTTGGATTGTAGTTGAGATTTTTTCCGGCTTTATAGCGCAGGTTGCTGTTTGTGTTGCGGTCGCCAACAACTTTGATTGGGTTCTCTACCCGAATGGTACCGTGGTCGGTTGTGATGATGAGCGTGCAGTTGTTTTCTGATACTTTTTTCAGAATGTCGAGTAGCGGTGAGTGGTCGAACCAGGAAGAGGTGATGCTGCGGTATGCCGGTTCGTCGTCGGCGAGTT
The DNA here is from genome assembly GCA_943330925.2 of Chryseobacterium gleum. Classification (GTDB taxonomy): domain Bacteria; phylum Bacteroidota; class Bacteroidia; order Flavobacteriales_D; family Sanyastnellaceae; genus JAIBBG01. Next base: position 268 of record CALQJP020000042.1, on the reverse strand, counting down.
CTTTGATCACCTCCATTTCAGTGCGGGCATGGCTTAGCATATCTACGAAGTTGTAGACAATCACATTCAGCTTGTTGTTCATGAGGTTGCTGAACGAATCGTTGAGCCTCTTGCCTGCGTTGAGGTTCGTGATTTTGTTGTAGCTCCATTTGAAGTCGAAGCCCAGGCGCTTCAGTTGCGCAGCCATCAATGCTTCTTCGTGCATGTTCTTGCCGCCTTCATCATCTTCGTTGAGCCAAAGGTTGGGGTGCAGCCGTTCAATCTCGCT
>CALQJP020000041.1 GCA_943330925.2 Chryseobacterium gleum | reverse complement strand
TATCGCGCTTGTACCTGGGTAGGTTCTACACTCAGCACAGCCACTGCGCTGAGCGATTTGGATAACGGCGGCAATGCGATGCTCACACCTGAGCAAGGTCTTATTCCGAACACCTGCCGTATTCGCTTGCGTGTGGCGAAGCCTTATGCGAAGGCCAACCCAAGCGGTGGAGCGCAAGACGCAGAAGGTTCAATCAACGGATGGAGAAACCTGTATCGCTTCTCAACAGAGGGCATTGCAGCAGTAACCAACAGTAGCGAAACCTTGGCAAACGAGCTCGACAACATCAACGTTGTTCCGAACCCTTACTACGCGTTCAGCAGCTACGAAACGGGCAAGCTCGACAACCGCGTGAAGATTACCAACTTGCCTGAAGTATGTACTGTAAGCATTTATGATCTGAACGGTACACGCATTCGTCAGTTCAAGAAAGGCGATCCTACCACCTCACTCGATTGGGATTTGAAAAACGATCAGAACATTCCGATTGCCAGTGGCACGTATATCATTCACGTGAACGTCCCGAACATTGGTGAGAAGATATTGAAGTGGTTTGGTGTGATGCGTCCAATTGACCTAGACTCATTCTAATTTTTAAATGACAATTTCAGCTTAGCAGAATATGAAGAAGCTTTCATTGATAATCGCAGCAGTAACCACCTGGTCAACTGTTGCATTCGCAGGAAATCCTGACCGTGCGGGCTCCGCAGGTGCTAGTCAGTTGCTCATCAATCCATGGGCGAGAAATGCCGCTTTGGCTAACTCGGCTATGGCCAGTGTGAACGGAATCGAAGCATCGTTTCTCAACGTTGCTGGATTAGCATTCGTTCGCAATACGGAGATTGCATTCTCCAATAACCAGTACTTGGTTGGCACCGGTATCCAAATCAATTCGCTGGGTTTAGGCAAGCGTTTGAGCGAAAGCGGAGTGTTGGGTATCAGCGTAACCAATATGCGATTTGGAGAAATTCCAATCACAGAAACCGATTTGCCCGAAGGTGGCATTGGTAATTTCGCACCGACGTTCACCAACATCGGACTGAGCTACGCCAAGAGCTTCTCGAATAGCATTTACGCGGGTATTACTGCTCGCTTAATTTCTGAAGCTATCTACAACGTGAAGGCCCAGGGCATGTCGTTCGATGCGGGTATTCGCTATGTAACAGGTGAGAAGGATAACATGCGTTTTGGTATCACCTTGCGCAATGTTGGACCGCCGATGCGTTACCGTGGCGATGGTTTGTCGCTCGATGCAACCGTGTCGACCGGATCAGGAAACACCACCACATTGAACATGGACCAGCGCTCTGAGAAATTCGAGTTGCCTTCTATGGTAAATGTTGGATTCGCCTATGATTTCAATTTTAGCGAGCGTTCGAAACTCACTACCAACCTGCAATTCACATCGAACTCATTCACGCGCGACCAGTTTGGTTTCGGCGCGGAGTACGCGTTCAACAACAGGTTTATCCTGCGTGGCGGGTATCAATACGAGGCCAACATCACTTCCGATGAAGAGCGTACAACTGCATTTACCGGGCCTGCCGGTGGTTTTACTGTTCAGGTTCCTGCCGGAAAGAATGGTACTATCCTCGGTTTGGACTACGGCTACCGCGCAACCAACCCATTCGGCGGTGTGCACAGCATTGGTGTGCATGTTGACCTGTAATTGAAAAGATTTTACATTTGTATTCATACGTGGAAAACCCTTAACGGGGTTTTCCCATTTTATAGACCTCAGGAAAAAAGTTATCGTTATGTCTCAATTAGCCTATTACACAGCAGAAGGACTTAAAAAGCTTAAGGACGAATTGCATCATTTGAAAATGGTCGAACGTCCTCATATAACACAGCAAATTGCTGAGGCTCGCGACAAGGGAGATTTGTCGGAAAATGCCGAGTACGATGCTGCAAAGGAAGCCCAGGGGTTACTCGAGGCGAAAATTGCGAAAACGGAAACGCTCCTAGCCAACGCTCGACTCATCGACGATAGTCAAATGGATAGCAGCAAGGTTTTCATTCTGTCGAAGGTGAAAATTAAGAATCTGGCCAACAAGGCTGAGATGGAATACACGCTGGTTGCGGAGAACGAGGCAAATCTTGCGTTGAAGAAAATATCAGTGGATTCTCCCATTGGAAAGGGATTGCTTGGTAAGAAGGTAGGCGATGTTGCAGAAGTACAAATTCCTGCGGGTAAAGTGCAATTTGAAATCCTCGGAATATCTCGCTAATGGCTTCCATCTTCACGCGTATTATTCAAGGTGAAATTCCTTGTCATACGATAGCCGAAAACGAAAAGTTTATCGCATTCCTGGACATCACTCCGGTTGCCAAGGGGCACACATTGGTTGTTCCTAAGGAAGAGGTTGATCATTTCTTCGATTTGAATGACAATCTACTTTCTGAAATAAACCTATTCGCAAAGGAGGTTGCAACTAAACTTCAGCGAACGGTGCCCTGCCGTCGCATCGGGGTTGCCATCATAGGCTTGGAGGTCCCACACGCGCATGTGCATCTCATCCCTCTCAATACGATGTCAGATATTAATTTCAGTGCAGAACGCCTGAAAATGTCACACGAAGAACTTGCCACCCTGGCAACCGAAATTCGAAACGCGTAAGCCAACCTTCAACTTTCAATTTTCAATTTTCAACTGAGCATACTCCTTAGCAAAGTAGGTGAGAATGATATCAGCCCCTGCGCGCTTAATGCTCAGCAACATCTCAGGCATCGCTCGCTCGTAATTGATCCATCCTTTTTCGCCTGCTGCTTTCAGCATGGCGTATTCTCCACTCACGTTGTAAGCGGATATAGGCAGCGTTGAATGTTCCTTCAGCGTTTGAATAACGTCCAAATAACAGAGTGCAGGTTTAACCATCAAATAGTCGGCTCCCTCTGCTTCATCCAGCGAAGCTTCGCGTATTGCTTCGCGCTTGTTGGCAGGATCCATTTGATACGTTTTCTTATCGCCAAATTTGGGAGCAGAGTCCAGCGCATCGCGAAAGGGTCCGTAGTAAGCACTCGCATATTTCGCGGTATACGACATGATGGAAGTGTCCGTGAATCCGGCTGCATCGAGAGCTTCGCGTATGTGAAGCACCCTGCCATCCATCATGTCAGACGGGCCAACAATGTCAATGCCCGCCTCAGCCTGATGCACTGCCATGCGACCAAGAATCGGCAACGTGCGGTCGTTGTCTATTTTTCCGTCGTTTACATACCCGTCGTGGCCATCGCTGCTATACGGGTCCATGGCTACATCGCTCATCAAACAAACCTCGGGGAATCGCTGCTTGATGGAGCGAATCGTGCGCAAATAGAAATTGTCGCTGCGCATCGCGTAGCTCGCTTCCTTGTCTTTTAATGCGTCTTCTACTGCAGGGAATATCACGAAGCTGTTGATGCCAAGTGCAACACATTCTTCAATTTGGCGCAACATCAAGTCTTCCGAATACCTCGAAATACCGGGCATGGAAGCAATCGGCACCTCTATGCCTTTGCCATCAACAAGGAATAGCGGATAGATGAAATCGCTTACGTGCAATTCGGTTTCTCTGACCAAATCGCGTATTACACTACTCTTGCGGTTGCGGCGAGGACGTTCGTTCATAGGTGGTTGTTCGAATAAGTTCTGAAATAGTAACTTCCAGCGTGGCTAAGGTATCGCTGTACGCATTCAACGTGCTCAGTATTCCCGCATCGCCGGCGTTTTCACCAAATGGATTGCGAATGCCGCCGGCAATTTCTTCTTTGGAAGGAAGCACTACCAAATGATCGCGCCACGTATGCAGCTCAGCTTGTTTGAACTCCAATTGATTCACTGCTTCTTTTATTGCTGCATATTGAACGCGCAACATGCTGTCAACGGCAAGTAGCGTGTCGGTGCTCATAGCATCGCGCTGCAAGCGCAGCTCGGAAAGATGTGCATTCAGTGAGGAATCGGAAAGAGCAATGCGTTGGGTAAGTTGGTCTTGTGCAGTCCGACATTCAAGAAGGGCAGGACTTTCGGCACTGACACATCCCATTAAAAACACGATAACGGTTAGTAATAAACCGGAGAGCGCTTGTTTTTTCATTGTTCTTTCGGTTGTTCTTTTTTCGGTACGGGGTCATAGCCAAAACCGCCCCATGGATGGCATTTGAAAATTCTTCGCGCCCCCATGTAAATGCCTTTCAGTACACCCCATTCTTGAATTGCTTCTGCCGTGTAATGTGAGCAGGTTGGCTCGAAGCGACAGTTTTTTCCCAACAACGGCGATAGATATCGCTGGTAAAGGCGTATGGGGAAAATAAAAATCTGCTTCAACGCTTTTTGATTTTCACAAAGGTAACGCAGAGCGAATGGCAACTCTGTTAGAAGGGCCATTTTTCAATGGCGAGAAAGAGGGCAAGCAGCAGTGATAACACACCCAACACTTTTCCAATTTTCGCGCTTGCTGCGGGAATGATGAAGGATATCAATGCCACACACGATAGGATTACTGCGACGATGATTAACTGACCCGCTTCCACGCCTAGGTTAAAGAGGAAAAGTTGTGTAATGAAACTCTCTCCCTCGTTTGAGATCATTCGGAAGAAACTTGAAAATCCCATTCCGTGAATGATGCCGAATACAGCGGCCGATAGGTAGCGGTATACAGATACGCTTGTTGAACTTGGTGCGCTAATCAAGTTGAACGAGGCGGTTAGGACAATCGTAACGGGTATTAGAAACTCGATGAGATCCGAAGAGAAGCGAACAAGGTCGAGTGAGGCGAGTATTAAACTTATGCTATGCCCCACCGTGAATGCGGTTGCCAATAAGACGACGGGCTTCCATTGTTTGAAGGTGAAGGGCGCACACAAGGCCAATAGAAACAACATATGGTCATACCCTTCGATGTCGGTTATATGCAGTATGCCGTCTACAAGGAAATTTGACATGGCTTTTAGTCTGAACCTAATTGATACACTTGTCCATTTACCGTAACTGTAAAGCCGCTGTCGCATTCGCCTAAACCGAAATTGATATAACGAGTGGCGTATCCCTCCGGCTCAACTGTAATGCGTCCACTCACAATCCACGTACATCCTACTTCTGCTCGGAGCGGATACGTGATAGTGCTTGTATACGCAATGCCGTTTCTGTTTACGCCCGAACCGCTGCCACTTAGTTCGTACACATCATCCCAAATCGTGAGGGTATTCTGACCCTCTACCCACGTTCTGGTGCGATTTGCAGTGTAACTGATTGTCCATGTGTTGTCAGGCGCAGTCACGGTGCCGCTCACGGTGATCGCATAATGCAATTGACCACTCGCATTCAGGCCAAGATTCTCGATTGTTTTTTGCCCTTCAAGCAGGTAGCCGTTTACGGTATAATTATCGGGGGTTATCGTGATGATAGAACCTGCTTCTCTGTATCGACCGGTGTAGGTGATGAATAACGTTCCTTTCCGAATGCGGCCATCATATCCTGCGCAATCATCATCTCCGAAATCAATCAAAACTGTTTTGGGATTGCTCAACGTGTCGACGATAATGGTGTCGATACAACCAATGAGATCTTCCCGAATGCCTTCTGTCTCTGAAGACACTTCGTTCACCACTTTGAACATATCAGAGAAGAGATTTTCTGCTGTGTTGTTATCCGTTGAAATGGACGAGCCAAGCGTGTCTTTTCGTTCTTTTTTACATGAAGTAGCAAGCGTTGCAATCGCAATGAAGAGGAGGATAAACTTCTTTTTCATGAAATGGATTTGTGACTTGGATGGAATAACGAGTCTTATGGTTTAACAACCCGATTACTTTTTTCTGAAATGAAAAAACGTACCTGAATGTTCATTGTTTTCATCTTCTGCAAAATGTCCAACTTCACGAATGTCCCACTGTGACTTTTCTATTGCGGGAAAGAAAACATCTGCATCATCAAACGTGGCGTCAACGTGCGTGAGATACATTTCATCTACTAAGTTCTCTATCAACGATTGACTGTAAATCTGCGCACCGCCGATGATAAATACCTTTTCAGCATTCGATTGACGTGCGGTTGCGATTGCCAATTCCAGATTAGGAAATACCTGCGCGCCCTCTGCTTGAAAATCAGAGTTGCGACTCACCACACAATTCACGCGGTTGGGCAATGGTCGAAATCGGGGCGGCAAACTTTCCCAGCTTTTTCTACCCATAATCACCCAATGCCCGGATGTAGTCGATTTGAAAAAATTCATATCGCTTTTCAGTTTCCACAATAAGTCGTTGTTTCTGCCGAGCTCATTGTTTTTTCCGATAGCTGCGATGAGTATGATGGGGGTAGTGTGTTCCACTTTTTTTGCTTGGATTAAACAGCTACTGCTGCTTTGATATGTGGATGCGGATCGTAATTCTCCAACGTGAAATCCTCGTAGACAAAGGAGAAAACATCCTTCACGTTCGGATTGATTTTCAATGTCGGCAGCGCTCTGAAATCACGCGTGAGCTGCAACTCCGCTTGCTCAACGTGATTCGAATACAAATGCACATCGCCTCCGGTCCATACAAACTCTCCGGGTTGCAAGTCACACACCTGCGCTACCATGAGCGTGAGCAACGCATAGCTTGCAATGTTGAATGGAACCCCCAGAAAGGTGTCGCAGCTTCGCTGGTATAGCTGACACGATAATTTGCCATCGGCTACGTAAAATTGAAACAGGCAGTGGCAAGGAGGCAACGCCATTTGATCGATGAAGGAAGGATTCCAAGCACTCACAATATGACGGCGCCCATCCGGATTTTTCTTCAGTCCTTCAATGAGCTTGCTGATTTGATCGGTGTGTGTGCCATCGGGGTTGGGCCATGAACGCCATTGATAGCCGTAAACGGGACCAAGGTTACCATTCTCATCAGCCCACTCGTCCCAAATGGAAACTCCGTTGTCCTTTAAGTACGCAATGTTGGTATCACCTTTCAGAAACCACAACAACTCGTGGATAATCGATTTCGTGTGCAGTTTTTTCGTTGTAAGGAGAGGAAAACCATCTTGCAAATTGAATCGCATCTGATGTCCGAAAACACTAAGCGTTCCTGTACCGGTGCGGTCATTTTTTTTAACTCCATTGTCCAGCAAATGACGGAGTAGATCATGATACTGCTTCATGATACGAAATTACAAGGATGGGAGATATTCAACGGGTGTCGAATGCTTCGTTTTGTTCACGAATGTTCAACAGCTTTCCACCGATATTAGCTCAAGCACGCGTCGAGCGCGCTCTTGTGCAACCGATAAATCACTGTCGGTCACGGTTACGTGCCCCATCTTTCTGAAGGGTTTGGTGTGGGGCTTTCCGTATATGTGCACGTGCACTCCCGGAATTTGAAGAGCCTCGGTTAATCCGCGATAGTTGACGGGCCCGTCGTGTCCTGCTGCGCCCAACAGGTTTATCATTACCGCCGGTTGCACCAATGTGGATTTCCCCAAAGGCAGCGACAGTATTGCCCGCAAATGCTGCTCGTATTGCGAGGTGGTGCACGCTTCGATGGTGTGGTGCCCACTGTTGTGTGGGCGGGGAGCCATTTCGTTGACCAGCAATTGACCATCTTTCGTGAGGAAAAGTTCTACTGCCAATAAACCAACAAAATTGGAGGACTCCACTATGGTTTTTGCAATGGTTTGCGCTTGTTCCTCCACTGCGGGCGACACATGCGCCGGGCTAAACAGAAACTCCACAAGGTTTGCTTCCGGATTGAATTCCATTTCAACCAACGGGAAAATGCTGATCTCGCCGTGCTTGTTGCGCGCAATAATGACTGCTAGTTCTTTTTCGAAATCGATTACTTCCTCTAATACACACGGTCCTTCAAAGGTCTGAGCGAGATCGGCAGCCGAGCGCACCACTTGCACGCCCTTTCCATCATATCCACCGGTGCGCGATTTAAGAACAAACGGGAAGCGAAGTTCTTCGGCTTGAAGAGAGGATGCGTTTTCGATCAATCGAAACGGGGCGGTGGGAATAGCATTCGCTGCATAGAATTGCTTTTGCAATCCTTTGTCTTGCACCATGCGCAAAAAAGAAGGCTTTGGGTAGACTTCCACCCCGTTTTTTTCAAGGGCTTCGAGCGCATCGGTATTCACGTGCTCTATTTCCACGCTCATCACATCTTTGCCTTTTCCGAAAGCCATTACCGTATCGTAATCTTGAAACGAACCGCATACGAACTCATGGCTCATCGACGCACAGGGCGCATCGGGTGACGGATCCAGAATGGCAACGCGAACGTCATAATTGGCGGCTTCTTGCAACAGCATGCGGCCCAATTGGCCTCCGCCCAGTATGCCCAGTCGAAATGTATCGGAGTAAAAAGACTTCACGCCGCGAAGATACTCGCCAGGTGAATGAGCGCAAATCCGATTTTTATCGCAGCAACTCTTCTATGAGGATACGCATGGCGGCTTCATCCTGAAATCCGCTCACACGCTTTATTTCCTGCCCGTTCTTAAAGGTGGAAATGACCGGGATGTTATCAATCTTTTGCGACTTTACGAGGTTGGCGGCTTCGTCAACGTTGATGCGCACAATTTGAACTTTGCCGGCAAATTCGCTTGATAGTTTGTTGAGGATTGGCTCCATTTTTTTGCATGGCCCGCACCATGGCGCGTAATAGTCGATGAAGACAGGTGTGCCACTTGCAAGCAGTTTTTCGAAGTCGGCTAGGGTGAATTTCTCTTCCTGAATGCGCTCTGCTTTTGTGCTTTCCATGCCTGCTGCACTCCACGCCATATAACCGCCTTGCAGGTCGTAAATGATGTCGAAGCCCATGTCTTTCATAATCGACGCTGCATCGGCGCTGCGACCGCCTGCTTTGCAGTAAACAAATACCGCATGGTCTCTGTCGAGTTGGCTCACCTGATTTGCGAAGTCAGGAGCAAGCACATTGAAGTTTACAGCGTCTTTTAAATGTCCTCCCTGAAACTCTTCCGGTGTGCGCACATCAATAATAGTAGCGCTGGAAGACCTTTTCAAAGCCTCAGCAAAAGCTTGCACATTCACCAATTGAACACCGTGCTGCTGTTGCGAGTGATTCGTGCACGAAAAGAGGATTATCATCAACGTGCTCAGAAGAATGCCTTTCATGGGAAATGGAATTAAGGCCACGAAGGTAGTGCGATGACTTGCACGCTCTCTGTGACAAAAGTTACACGATTCATACGCAGTTTTTTCGGTAGCTTTTTTACCCATTCGGATAAATAATTTTTCGAAGGTTTGGTATACGAAATAGCTAGCCAGGAGGGGGAGGGCCAGTAAAAGTCGCACCGACTGCGGCACTAAGATGGGCGTATTGCCTGCCAGTTGCTGCACCCTATGGCCGGCAGGCGGCGGCTTAGCCTCTGAGACAATCCAATTCGTAAAGTCCTTTCATCGCGGTAGTAAAGCGAATTGATTACACCATTGGCCGAACAAAAAAAATCCCGGCACGAAGCCGGGATTTTCAATCAAATGTTAACCTATACACTTAATCTACTTTATTATGTTCACCGGCACGCGGCTAATGCCTGCAGGTGTTTCAATAATAAAGAAATAGGATCCCGCAGCGATTGATTCCAGTGACCAATTCACTTGTGTTGTGTGAGAGCTCATCTTTTTCGATTCAATTACGCGGCCGCTCATGTCAATGCATTGCACACTGTTTATCGAATGCTGTGATTGAATATTCACGTATGAATTCGCTGGGTTTGGATAAACCTGCATGCTTTGTTCAACAAGCTCAGATGTACCGACATTTTCTGTAATGGTGATGGTTTGAGTTGGAATGGTGAAATACACATTTGCATTCGCTGTCATGTCGAGCACAATGGTTTCATCACCCTCTACAAGAGCATCACCCAATATTACAATAGAGAATGAAAGGTCATTCGTTCCAACCGGAACCGTGAATGATATGGGGAAACCTGCACTGAAATCTTGGTTTGCAGTGGCGGTGCCGGTAGCATTCACAATGAGCTGAAACGATGATTGTACGTTCTCTGTATGAATAGTAACTGTCACAACAGTGGCGTTTACTTCCGGAATCAACTGAGCATCTGTCGTGAAGCCTACAACGGCTACTGGCACGTTGCCGCAATCATTGCCTGTGTGGCTTCCCAAATGGCTGAAGTCCGTGGCGTCAAAAGATATCCATTGACCCGATACAATGTTCCAGTCGGTATCAGGTGACGTTACTTCCGGACGACGCACCAACACGTGGTTTGCTGTTGACGAGTTGCCGAATGCCCAACCGTTGCCGCCTGGGTCATCACCAATTACACCCACAACATCGATGGCGTTGCCCTGGAAGAGCAATTCAATTGCATCATTACCTGTGAATACACTCACTGCGTCCGCAACATCGGTTGCATCCACAATTGCTTGGTCAGCCGGGTTAGGACCGTTTTGCGTTGCCGCCACTACATATACATCGTGTGATGCCAATGTTCCGGATAAATTGAGCGTTGCAGTAGGTGCTGCTGCCCCATTGGTATACAAGTTAATGCTGTAGTTGCTTAGATCAACCGGAAGTGGCGATGGGTTATAAATTTCCAGTGCTTTGTTTGATTGTGAGTCTTCCACCACTTCAGAGAAGAATAACTGCGAGCATGGCGCTGGGCCGTTGCAGTTGTAAACTACTGCCTCCACGAAATTGCCCGACAACTCCAGGCAATCATCTGCTGCAATGCCGCTAATAGGCAAGCCGCTTTGAATGGTGCTGTCAACGAGGTTGTTCATGTAGGATACTCCGTAGATGTAGTAAGTGCCCGGTTGTGATGATGCGGCACTCCAGATGCCGTTAAACTCATTGATAATCGTTCCGTTTGCATCTGTAATGAAATAGGTATACGAAGCGTCAATCGATTGGCCTGTATTGGTCATGATTACATCGATGTGAACATCGCCGCTGCAAATGGTAATGAAATCGGCACCGTCTTCAATGAATACCTCACCCGGATCACAGCCTGTGATGATACACGGTGTGCGTTCTACTTCTGCAAAGTTGTTTGAGAGCTCTGCGCATTGATCCGCAATAATGCCGTCGGCCGGCATGCCCATACCCACGCTTTCCATGTCGAGGTTGCCGGTGTACGATAGACCCCAAATGTGGAAGATTCCTTCGCCATAGGCATCAAGACTGATAGGCGTAGTTGTCACAATTTCGAGTATCATGTCGTTGGCATCGGTAATCACGAACACATAATTGGCCGCTGGCTCATTGGTATTTGCAATCAAATCAATCGGTGTGTTTGGGAGATCAGAGCACTGGCTGATAAGACCTTGAGCTCCTTGTAAGAATCCACCGTCGCAATTGGGGTCGCTCTGAGCGATCGTAATTGTCATGGTTTGTTGCAACCAAATCACAGCGCTGTCTGCTACGAGGGTGAGCACAATCGTTTCAACCCCTTCCGCATTCAAGTCGTTTATGATGTTGAGTGTGAAACTTTGCAGTGCGGTACTGTCATTAAACACAAGTGTGTCGGGCAGCAAGGCTGTGTAGTCAGTATTGTCTGCTGTTCCGCCTTGCACGCTGGCAATAAGAGTGATAGGACCGTTTGCATTCAAGCACTGTACGTTGATGGTAATGGTTCCTGCATTCTCGGCTACGTTAATATCGCCGTTTACAAAACCGGCAAGCGTTTCATCGCTGCACGATTGGAAGAAGTGGTTCCCCAAATGGCTGTAATCGGTATTTCCGAAAATGTTCCATTGCGTAGCGTT
>CALQJP020000040.1 GCA_943330925.2 Chryseobacterium gleum | reverse complement strand
TCCGTGCATGCTCTGCAGCTCAGATATTCACAACCAACAAAACCAGTAGCCTGCGGATCATAATTGCAAGCGGTCTGATCAATGCAACCCACCTCCATTGGGTCGCACGTTAAATTCATGCGATAATCTCCATAGTCATATCCGGGACCGGCTGAAAGGCGAATGAAATAACTCTCCCCTTCATGCACATAGAAATCGAGATCGGCAACACCCGCTGTATCGCATACCGAGTTGTTGCTGTTCGCATAACAATACAACTCACCACACTGGCCAATGAAGACTTGAATAACGACAGGAAGTTCTGTTTCCGGAAAACACAAATCGATGTGTGCCTGCGCATCTTCCAATGCATCAAATCGATACCAATCTGCGCTGCGATTCGCTTCAAATCCGCAGAAAGTAAAACCGGCGTTGACGGGATCATTGCCACTACTGCTCTGGTTAAAATCGCCCTCGTAGAGATGATTGCACACAGCCTGTGTAGCCGTTGAACAAAAACCGCCACCATCGGGATAATCACATATACCGGCTATTGTAGCTGCGGGTTCGTAGTTGTATCCGTTCGGATCTTGACACCCTGTAATTACTGCAGCGTAACAACTGTTTTGCGCCCCCGGTGTGCCTGCATTGAACACACACCAGTTTGCACCGAGCGCATTGTTTGCATTCGGATTCGTCAACTCACGCGAACCGGTGACAGTATAGGGCCAAGCATTTCCATTTATTGAACCGGTGGCTACCGAATCAATCATCTCACCGTGCTGCTCGTACAATTTAGCATCTATGGTCCCATTTGTCATGTTACCTGTACCTGTCCAGGTAAAAGACTGATAGCCCTGATTGTCGTACTGAGTAGTTGCACCATGGACTACAATGTATTCGCCGGGCTCCATGCTGGTGCCTTCCGGAAAATAAAAGTCGTAGCCATAGTTGCAGCAATTCACATCACGCAAGCGATATCCACTGATGTCTACCGTCTCGTCATCGTTGTTGTACAGCTCCACAAAGTTGTTGGCACTGTTTCCACCCTTTACCTCGTTGATGAGAATGTCGAAGTTCACGAAATCACAGGGCTCGCCATACCACAACGCATTGGGGTTAAAGTTCAGCGCTTCGTCATCCATACAACCACACTCGTAGCCGCATGTGCAAAAGATGCAACTTCCATTATTATAATTTGATTCCGGTTCATAGTTGCACGCAACGGGGTTATTGCAACCAAGTACGCGACAGGTATTGCCTGCACCAGGTGAACCATAAAATTCTGCAGAATGGCACCAGTTCGCTCCATTGCTGTTGTCAAGCAACGGATCACTCAAACACACCGAAGCAAACACGTTAAAGGCCGAAGTAGGCCAGTCGGTTGCGTTCCAGGTCCAGCGGATGTAATCCACCAATACACCGGCATTATTTCGAAGTGCAAGACTGTCGAGCGATGAAAGCTGATCATTTGCATTCAACAACACACGATTGTAAGCCGGCGTGTAAGTCGACTGATTGGGAGTGGTCACTACCAAATATTCTTGCGAGCCTATTACAGTGCCCTGTGGAAATGTGGTGCTCATTCCATATTGCAAAACCCAGTTGCTGATGTCGACATCATAAAACTCAGGGTTGTATATCTCGACGAAATGCTGCGGATGATTGGCCGGCAGATTCTGTGAAGCCCCATAGCAGAATTCCGTGAACATGAGATTCGGCGAACCGTAATAGCAAGACCCATCATTGATTTGCGCCTGAGGATTGTAGTTCGTTGCAGGCGGATTGGTACATCCTGCGCAAGAAGCATTCTCGCAAAACAAATCAGTAACAGCCGAAGCATTGAAGTTACATGCTTGTGCATCGTTGCACAAGTCGCAATCTTCTAAACCAAACACCAACCCCTTCTGCATTCCATTCAGCTCAGTGGTTGCATTGAAAGGACCATCCAACGTATGCACATAGCGATAAGGAATGGAGGTGTTGCTAATGTTTGTGACCGTCAAATTCAATGCATACACCAGCGAGCCGGTCGGCACAGTTACCTGCGCGATAAGCACGCGGTTATCGCTCCCCGTCGGTGCCAAGGGCGACGACATGCTCACGGTCAAGTCCAGTGTATTGAGTGTTACTCCGAAGGGAGCAGTGGCAAACGAATTGTTCAGCGGAACCGATGCAGTAGGTGTAGTTGTTATGGCCCCTCCGGAAATGCAACTCGAAGTGCGCTGAATTGTCAAATAAGAATCATACTGCAAATCGGGATTCGCCGTGTAGTTGCTACAATTGGCATCATCACCCGTTCCACCTCCCAGTGAACTGTTCCAGATAGCCGCTACTGACGAACAAGAACCAACCTGCAATCGGTGCTCAAAACCTGCATTGTTGAATGCATTCAGTTGACTTACCCGAAAGTTGGGACCGGTCAATAATGCATAGATGCGATATACCGAGTATCCTGCGGGAATGTTACCAATTGGTCCCGTGGCCACTTCCTCATGAATCACCTGTTCTAACTGGGCAAGTACCTTGTTTGCTGTTGAGGAAAACAACAAAACGATTAGCATGAAGCATATAGAAATTCTCATTCGCAGAAGAAATTGAAATACTGAATAATGAAATAGATATCCGTAACACCTACAATCTGGTCGCCGTCAAAATCACCTTCGCAATCCCAACCTACACAACCGAAATTCGTGAGCAGTTCATTCATGTCGGCCACGTTGATTACACCATCTCCGCTCAAGTCGTAATCGCATGACGTGGTGAAGTATTCACATTCTCCTCCAAAAACAGATTGCTCATTGTAGTTGCTTGCCTCAGGATCCATACAACCGTAGCAAATTGAGCTATGGGGCAGATAAACGTATACATCCGCTGTGCAATAATTGGCATCGCGCACAGCATAATCATTCCCCATAACATTCGAAACAAAGGCATTAATAATACTACCGTTGAATAAGTAGGTATAGGGAGTTTGTCCGCCTGAAGCTTGTAATAAAATCGCACCTTCCACGCCGTCACAATTCAAACTGTCCAGAATGGTAAAATTCAATGTTGGGTTCGGAAGAACAACATAGTTCACGGTATCCGGCAGATAACAACCTTGATCTGTTGTAGCAACAGCATAAGCACTTCCCAAACCATTCAAGGTAAGAGGCAGCCCTGTAATTGCACCATTGCTCCACTCCACAGGAATTGGAGATGTAAATGCCACCACACTTCCCTGGCAAACGGTTGCGTCCGAAATTCCGGCTCCAATAGGCAAACCGGGTAGAATGGAAACAATCGTCGTATTCGACATCACGGTATCGCAAGTGCTAATACCACTTACGCGAATCTGCGCGTTGGCATACTCCGTTCCCGCATCGTATACATGCAACAATGCGCCTGTTCCTTCTAGATTCATCCATGTCTGCCCGTTGTCTGAGCTCCATTCCCATGAATAACTCTCCGGCAAACCATTACTCCAAGCAGAAGGTATCTCCAGGTCATAGCCATCGCAATGATTAATCGCGCTAGGAATACTCAATCCCCCGGCTGCACAGCCCATATCCCAGCTGGTGCAATAGCGAATATCACTGTCGCCATTCATCGATGAATATTCGCCAACACTGATCAACTGGTTACCATATATCTCCAAATCAGCTGCTCCGATGATACCTCCGGGAGGACGTACGTTTTGATTTACGAATGTGCCATTGGTTAAGTCGATGGCGGTAACTGCACCTGTAGTTGGCCCCGAGGTATTGAAGAAGTTCCCTGCTATATACAACAAATCGCCGCGCTGCTTCCAGTTTCGCACATACACGATGTTGCCTTGGACCGGTACATTATACCCGGGGAAGCGCGTTCCATCCTGGGCATTGAAATAAGCCGTAATTGAATTATCCGCCTCGCCACTATTCGGACCAAACCAACCACCCAACAGCACATGACCATGGTGCATTTTCACCAGCTTAGCACCACTGCCAATCGTTGGATACTGCGCTAGAAAAATAGTTGATAACTGAGCATCCCATGGATGTACAGCAAAGGTGTTCTTGTTGACCATAGCAGCAGAACTGCGCGATGTTGAATTCACATTACTAAATGATCCTACGATGAGCATCGTATCCCCTGAAACTTCAAAGTCCGTAATCTCTCCATTGATATTGAAATAAACGGGCTCAAGCGTAAGCGTTGCCAAATCGAATGAAGCAATGCGACTGCGACCCTGACCATTCACACTGGCATTCGTACTGTTGAACTGAATGAACAAATGCCCATCCACAATATCAATCGAAGTAAGACTCGGCGTGCTCGCCACCCAGTCATACACGGTTTGTGTTACGGGATTCATGGCAAACATGCGCGGTGATCCCAATACGTTCACCGTTGGACTATTGCCGGCAAGAAACAACGTATCACCCGTGGACGTAAGCGCCAACTCAGATACAGGATTAATAAACTCGAGTGTATTCGGAATGAGTTCACCGGTATTGAGATCAATCGTAGCAAAATAATTCGCCTCAAAACCACCCAACAAACCCAGATCGGAATTAATGAAATAACCTCCTTCACCGGGAACTACTTGCTTGTATGAACCGGTTGTTCCGTTGTACGGTAAATTCAGGGGGAGAACATTCAGGTCCTCAGGATTTAACGCGGCAAGTCCTCTTCGCACATGCCCTGCGATTTCCTGAAATCCGCCTGTCATGTAAAGCACATCATCTACGAGATTCATATACCCTACAGACCCATCAAACTCGATGTAAAAATGCGTAGTCTCATCATACAACGGCGTATCCGCAAAACTGTGAATGAGTGTGGAATAAGGCATGCCACTATTCGTGTAATACTCTTTCAATAAAATGCGGTCGTTCCAAACAGTCAAATAACCCGCTGAATTCATCGTGTAGAAATCAATCATCTCGATGAAGGAATTATCTGTACGATTCAGCTTAACGATTTTGTAATAGGTGGTGGAATTAGACGAACCGTTCGAATAAACCGTTTTGGCTAAGAGAAAGTAAAAGTGATTCGCCGTGGCGACCATCTCCGTTACCTCCGGTTGACTGCTGATGTTCGTGAAATAATCGACCACGGGATTCCAGTCGGTGAGTTGAAACGTGCTTAGGTCAAATCGAGCTAAACGGTTGCGCGCTTCACCTTCCATTGCAGTAAAGTAGCCGGTTACATAGAGCATATTGTCGTAAACCACCAGATGTCGCACCCAATCACTGGCCGAGGCCTCCATCATCACCTCTCCTGTGTGCCAGTTGAAAATGGTGATGTCATAACCAACGCCGTAAATGATGTAATCGCCATAGCGTATCATTTCATCGACTTCCCAGCCCGCCTGATTGGTAGCTATGTTGTAAGGTAAATCGGTGTAGCTGCCATCGGGATGAATTTGAATGAACTGATAATTCTGTGTGCTCGACTCATCAACGCCTTCGAAGTAGTGAGTTGCAATGATCCAACCGCCCTCACCGTCATCAACGGTAATGTGCACATAAGGCACCCAGGGCAAAGCATAGGAAGGTCGCATGGTATTCTCGTTGAATATTTCACCTCCGTTGCGTGATCCCGCATAGGTTGAAAAATCTCCTGCGAAATAAGCCAAACCACGATTCTCATCTACTTCAATGGAATTAACCTCTGCATTGAACGAACGCAAAAACGTATTAGGAGTAAGTTGCCCAAAACAGGAAAATGTTATAACGCTGATGAAAGAAGCCAGCACGAATCGAAAAATACCCATGCCCCAAATCTAATCGCCTGAAGGAGGAAAGAAAAATCAAAATAAGCCGAATACAGAACGGCCAACACTGCGAATCAACTCAGCACGAGGAGTAGATTTACGAATGATCTGCAGTTCCTCTGTCAGGCTCGATTCCTCGTTCAGAAAACGAAAAACCCGTTCAATAGGATTATGCTTGTAGACAGAGGTAAAAAAGGCCGCCCCCACATCGTTGCGTCGTTGCAGCACATCAAGGACGACTGCATCATAAAAGGCAAACCGCGACTTACGATGAAACGACGTTAAAGAATCGCCCTTCTTGAGGTGGGCACACAGTCGCGTTGCCAGTTTGCCGGATAAGTAAAACGTGTAGCCCGTGCTGGCCTTGGTCCAGCCGCCGGCACTGCCAATATGCAAAACATGCGTTGTGTTCTTGCTATGAAACGGATGCGTAGTCATGGGAATAATACCTGCCTCTTGCTCTACAATCTCATATTGACGAATGCCCTCTTGCTCGAGATAATCGCGAATGCCTTCCTCGTACTCGCTTCGAGACAGCAGATTTCCCGAAAAAAGGGTGTACTCAAAAAGGGCTTCATGCTTGCTCGTTGGCAACACATACATGAATCGTGTGTTGTTGTGCTGCGGAATACGAAAGTCCATCATGGTAAAACGCGCATCGTCGAACATCGGTTCCTTCGTTCGAATAAACCACCCCACAAAATGCTGATGAATCCACGGATGTGTGGATGCGGCTGCTTCTGCTTTTAAATCGACAATGCTGTTGAAGACAGCTGTTGATTGGTAACTTCCTTCGTTCGTAATAACAACGGCACCATCATTTTGCTCCTTGATTTCGATAACGGTTTCTGTTCGCCACTCTATGCGTTCACAACCTCGGAGCTTTTCACTTGCATGTGCATAGAAATCTGCACTGCGAAGCATCTTGTAGGAATAATCTCCCAGGTCAATCGTCTTTTCAAACGTATCACTCATGAAATCTGCACGCTTCCAGGACTTCGTAATGAGATGATCCCAGCGCCCACTTCCAAGTTCCCACCAGCACCAGGTACGATCATTGGTTCGTTTATTATCGGCATCTAGCAAGAGAATACGTTTATTCTGAAAAAACGAATCCTGGCTCATCGCCAATGCCAACTGCAAACCTGCAGCGCCACAACCGGCTATGATGTAGTCGTAGCGATTCATGACACCAACATCCAATACGTAAAAAAGAAAAACGCAAACGCGAAGTAGAGGTGAATACCCAACGCGTGCCCTCGCTCTCGTGCATAGCGCACATACAACAGATGAGCCGCCATCGACGTGCAAAACCAACCTACATAATTCTGCAAGGGAACCTCACCTACAAATTGCCAGTAATCCATCGCAGGCGCGCACTGCTCCATCAGCACATCGAGTGCAACCATCAGCGACGACGCAACGATGGCAATGCCCCACTCCGACTTTGAAAAACGCGAAGCAATGGAATGTGTAGCAAACACAAGCAAGGCCCAGTTCACACCTATCATCCATGGAACGCCCTGCCATTTCCAACCTAAATTTTCTCCGTAGGAATAGACTCCGAATATCCAGCCCTTATTCACACCCGCCCACTCCGCAGCCATGCCAATCACAAAAGGAATGAGCAATGCCGGCCACGATGCGCGTGAAATAGTGAGAAGGACCAATGCCAAACTCAACGACAAATTCAACGGTGTTAATGAGATGAACCACTCACTGTGTCCGAGCACGCTGCCAATTATGGCCGACACGTGAAAGAGCCACATCAATCCGATGGCTGCAGGAATTCGATATGTGTTCAACTTCTCTAACAATGGTCTTTTCGAATAATATCTGTGGCGATTTTTCCCGACATCAAACATAGCGGAATGCCGCCGCCGGGATGCACACTGCCTCCGCAGAAGTATAGATTTTGGATGCGACTTGAAAAATTCGGATGACGCAAAAACGCTGCGAATCGATTGTTGCTTGCGGCTCCGTATAGCGAGCCTTGGTAGCTGCTTGTGCGCGATTCAATGCCACGCGGATCCAGGATATGTTCTGCTTGAATGTGCGCATTTATATCACACTCCAACAGTCGACTCAATTTCGCAACAACACGTTCGCGAATCTGCGGAATCAACGCATCCCAATCTTGCCCTTTGTTGCCCGGCACATTCACCATCACAAACCAGTTCTCGCAGCCTGCAGGCGCATCCGACTTTTCATCTTTTGATGATATGTGCACATACACCGTTACATCCTCCGCAACTTCCTTCCCTTCAAACAACACATCAAATTCCTTCTTGTAATCGGAAGCAAAAAAGATATTGTGCAAATCGAGCTCAGGGAACTCACGATTGATACCCCAGTAAAAAATCAGTGCTGAAGATGAACGCTCTTGCCGGAGCGTACGTTCGGGTGCCTTTTCATGTGGCAACAAACTGCGATAAGTAGGCATCACATCCATGTTGCTCAACACGATGTCTGATTGAATTGTATGGTCATCGATTCGTACGCCCATCGCCTTGTCTTCATAGACCACAATCTCATTTACTTTTTTGTTGAAATGAAATACTACCCCCATTTCCTTAGCACGCTGAAACATCGCGTTCGTAATGCTAATCATACCGCCTCTCGGGAAAAAAGTACCATAGTGTTGTTCCAAATGCGGAATCATACTCATGATGCCCGGCGTGCGGTAAGGTGACGAACCATTATAGGTAGCATAACGATTCATGAGTTGAACCAGGCGTTCATCCTTGAATGACTTCTTATTTTCTGCGTGCAGCGTGTTCATCAACCCCAATCGATGGGCTTTCATGACACCCCGTATAGTTTCTTTCGATAGATAAGTAGAAAGCTTGTGCAATGATTTCTTCAGAAACAACGATTCGGTGACTTCATACTTCATGGCCGATTGTGAGAAGTAATGGTTTACTTCTTCCTTCGTCACTTGAAATACATTGGAAGCTTCTTCGGCATACATATCCTTATCGGCAAAGGCTGTAAAACGAGTTCCATCTTCGAAGTAATACTTGCAAACAACTTCCTTGCGCATGTAGCTGAAGTAATCGCGCAGATCGGCGCCACTATCGGCAAAAAGTTCCTCTAAAAAATGCGGCATCGTAAAGAGCGATGGACCCGCATCAAAGCGGTAACCGTTCAATTCGAACTGCGATAATTTTCCACCCGGATAGTCATTTGCCTCGAACACCTCAACTTCAAATCCGGATGCACGTAGTCGAATAGCCGACGTCAAGCCTGCTGCTCCCGAACCGATAATGATGACTCTTTTACTCAATGCAACTGGTGATGCGCACTAGCGAACAATGCTGAATGATTTCCTCACGGTTTCTCTTTCTCCAACCAGGGCAATTACATACTGTCCATTGGCTAAATCAGGCAATTCAACATTTCGTTCCATGCGCGCACCCGCTGCAAAAACACTTGTCTCGCTTACAAGTTTTCCGGCCAAATCAAAAAGTTGCATTCGGTAGTTACCGCCTCGTAAATCCGCTGCACTGATTCGTAAATGTGTGGATGCCGGATTTGGAAAAACGTTTATGACAGCTGCAGAGCCACCCATTTCATCGACCGAAAAATTCGTGAACACATTGACATTATCGACATAAATCACGTTACCGTAATGACCGCGATTCTCAAAGGCTATGATGACATCTTCAAAGTAGATACCACCGGGCATATTCGCTCCATAACTCACCCACTCCGAAGCAGATGGAACATAGTAGCCGGTGTTGTCAGGTGCTGTGCTCAAGTCATCGCCACCGAGGCTCCACAGTTCCGTCCACGTTTCTCCGCAGTCCGTTGAGTATACCACAGCAAGTGTGTCCGAATACCCATCACTATATTGCGCATAGGCCACATCGAAGCTGACCCCCAAGTCAGTGCCACTGCGCTTGCCCAACCATACACGATGACGGGCACCTTGGGCGTCGTTGTAGTAATTATCGTAACGCATGCTGTACGTTCCCGTTGCAAAAGCACTCGCTGCATCGCTGATGGTCCATGCCGCGTTTTCTTCTACAATCCAACTTTCCGGCAGACCCGTACTCTCGAAGTCTTCATAAAAATCGCCACCGGTTGCTTCAGCATTGGAGATGTAATTGGTATAAGTGACTGTTTGCGACTGTGCGCCATCGGTAACACTGAGCGTCACGTCAAAGGTTCCCGCTTCATTGTAAACAACGGTCGGATAAGGCTCCGTGCTGGTTGTCGGTGTTGCTCCTGGGAATGACCATTCAAACGTTGCATTGGCCGAACAAACACTGTGATTGACAAAATGCACTTCGTCGCCCGGACAAAAGAATGTTTCATAAGCGGCGGAAAAATCGGCGATGAGTTCGCTTGGCTCGTATGCAGGTGCTTCCCAAACCCCCAAGTTCCACGTTGCTAAACGCACCACATTGTCGCGCACGAAAGGAACGATGCGCAATGGCTCCGTTCCGACCGGCAAACCGGTGCTGTAGCTCATCCAATCGCTCATGCTGTTGTTGCGATAAAAAACCACACCGTGGAGCATGGCCAGATAAACGCCGCCATCCGTTCCGTAGTGATGAGCAATTGCCCAAGGATAAAGACCATTGAGAGTCGACGTCGTCAGGTTCTCCCAATTCGCACCTGCATCTTGCGTGCGAAATACCTTGTTGGAATTGTTCCCGTCGTAATAAGAGATCCACATTTCAAGTGGATTTGTTCCCGAAAGTGTAAAGGATACGGAACGCAGATTTTGAGGCAAATCCATTTCCTGCCAGGTAATACCGTGATCAGCAGAATGCCATATCTTGCTGTTGTTGCCCACCACTTGCTGCACATACATATGATTCGGATCGGCATAACTCTGTTCCATCCAGAAGAGAGAGCTAGCGGTGTTCGTGCCAAAAGCATAGTACTCGCTGAAAGAGCCGCCGCCGTTGGTCGAGCGATACAACTTGTTTTCGCGACCTAACCACGCAACGTTGAAGTATTCATGATCGAACATCACACGTGAACTGGCATTGTTCCAGTAGTTTTCATTGGGCGACATGCCCAATCCGAAGTATTGCACTTGCCCATCCAGTGATTCAGGCAAAATGCGTCCGCCGATATCGCTAAACATCACTCGATTCTCATCCGTGTACTTCACATATCCCGTTGCGGCTTCGCCTCCGCCAAGCGCCAAAAACTCTCCCTCCGGATAATTTTCATGGTAGGCCATATTCCCATTGTGGTAACGACCACCTACCATCATGTCTTCGTTCCAACCTTGATCATAGCCCCACAAATTCACGGCGAACAAGCCTCGATTCAGATTTTCATGCGACTGCATAAAGTCCAGTGAATGTCCAATACCGCCATCGTTGCTGAACCAGATTTCCTCTGTTGTCTCACTTGTTTTATAAATGCGATACTCTTGTTGATCAACATGAAAGTTGGAGATTCCACCAATGTATCCACCCACTCCTTCATAGGTCGCTCCGGCGTCATTGCTTTGCCACAGGTTCAAACCACCGATGAGAATCTTGTCAGGATCAATCTGCGATGCTATCATGGTGGTGTTGTAATGAATCTGCGAGTAATCGCCATCGTTCCCTTGAAAGTTCATCAGGTTCGGATGCTCTGTTGTGTAGGGCGTTCCAATAAGACCATGAGGCATCGACCACGTTTCGCCTGCATCGTAACTTACCCATGTACCAACCCATCCGTTGGTGGTTACGCTCGAACCATCATTTTGATAACCAACCAGACAAGCGTAGATACGGTTCGGGTCGGCCTCGGTAACAGCCAGGCGCCCGCCTTGAATGTCAATATCACCCATCGAGCTATCGAACCAACCGGTGACACTCTGCTCGAACGTTTGACCACCATCAATACTCTTGTAGAAACGGGCATATCCAACGCTTGAATCGAAATGAACGGCGAACACCGTTTGAGGGTCTCCGGGCTTGAAGGCTATCGCCTCGCATCGATTCGGAAGAACTTCCGTGAAATTGTCACCGCCATCTTCGCTTCGAAACAACCCCTGTGATGTTGCTGCGAACACCACATTGTCGTTATCGGGTGCAAAGGCTATTTCCCATGCCGAAATGTTTTGCGAAACGAAAGAAGGTTGTCCAATCACTTGCCATGTGAGACCACCATCTGTGGTTCGATACAAGTCGTTTTCAGCGCTGATGATAACCGTTTGGTCGTCGCT
>CALQJP020000039.1 GCA_943330925.2 Chryseobacterium gleum | reverse complement strand
GTGATAAACTCATTGACGGAAAACTCAAGAAGAAAGGGGCATCGAGCCCCATTTCTTCTTGGCAACAAAAATCCTCAGGATCAAAATCTATATCTGGAAAACCAATATTGATTAGAAAACAAACGGTCAACGCTATTTAGGCATCGTCAACCAGTCCTCAGTACCCAGTCCCCAGTCCCCAGAACTCAGTCCCCAGCACCCAGTCTCCAGTACTCAGTCCCCAGTACTCAGTACTCAGTGCTTATCTTCGCAAACGAATGTTGCAAGAAGAAACCATCGTCGCCTTATCCACTGCGCCCGGCATCGGTGCTATTGCCCTGGTGCGTATGACAGGGCCTGAAGCGGTGCGTGTTGCGCAGGCCGTCTTTAGCAAAGACATTAGCTCAGCTCAATCCGCAAAGGCCATTCACGGATGGGTTATGGATGGTGACCAGCGCATCGATGATGTGTTACTGACTGTTTTTCGAGCGCCCCATTCATTCACCGGTGAGGACACCGTTGAGATAGCATGCCATGGATCGATCTTTATTCAAACGGAGCTTTTGCGCTTGCTCACCGGCGCTGGAGCACGCATGGCACGTGGCGGCGAGTTCACGATGCGAGCCTTTATGAACGGCAAGATGGATCTTTCGCAAGCAGAGGCCATTGGTGATTTGATTGCATCAGAGTCGGCTGCTGCGCACAGACAGGCCGTGCATCAAATGCGCGGAGGGTTTTCGAAGGAGATCAATGGCTTGCGCGACAGACTCATTCATTTTGCTGCATTGGTTGAGCTCGAGCTCGACTTTGCGGAAGAAGATGTGGAGTTTGCCAATCGGGAACAGTTTAGAGCATTGCTCACCGAGATATTGCAGGTAGTAGACAAACTGCAGGCATCGTTTAAACTCGGCAATGTGCTGAAGTCGGGCGTACCCGTAGCGATTTTGGGAGCGCCCAACGCCGGCAAGAGCACGTTGCTCAACGCGCTGCTGAATGAAGAGCGTGCCATCGTGTCGGACATTGCAGGCACCACGCGCGACACCATTGAGGAGCACATCACCATCGACGGCGTGCGTTTCAACTTCATCGACACAGCAGGTATACGCGACACGCGCGACACCATAGAGAGCATAGGCATTGGCCGGGCCATTGAGAAGGCGCGCAGCGCGTCGGTCATTCTGCTCATCTTCGACGCCACCGGCACACACCATGAAGCCTTTTTGAGTTTCAAGGACTACTTACTGCGCGAAATTGGAAGCGACCATCATTTAATCGTGCTGGCCAACAAAACCGATGACATCCACTTCGACGAAGGCGTATTCAACAAACACTTCTCAGAAGAAAAGAATCTGCTGAAGATATCAGCCAAAAAAGGCATTCACATCGAAGAGCTTAAGCAAGCACTGCGCGATGCAATAGACCTGGGCAAGGTGAACAGCGGTGAAACCATTGTGACGAATGCTCGCCATTATGCTGCACTCACGAAGGCATCGGTATCGCTGCGCGACGTATTGCAGGGTTTAGACAGCGGGCTCACGGGCGACTTGCTCTCCATCGACATCCGCAGCACACTGCACCACCTGGGCGAGATCACCGGCAGCGTATCACCGGATGATTTGCTTCACCATATCTTCAGTTCGTTCTGTATTGGAAAGTAACCCATCACATACATCTCGCGAGAATTCTGCGATTTTCGGTTAATTAAAGTGCATGGGTAAGTCTCACTATCGACAGAAAAAGGAACACCCCAAAAGCAAGAGACGAGAACAACAACAGCTCCAGTGTTGTTTAACAATCGTAAGTCCGATTTTCTGCCGTCGAATAGACCACAAAAAAAGCCTCACCTAACGTAAAAACAAAGACAGTGAATATTGCTTTACCTTGTGCCAACGATTGACCCCTAAATGCAATGCTCAACAACGAACTTTTAAACCGACTGCACCCAATGCATTGCGTGATCAATGCAAGCGGCGAATTGCATTTCTGCAGCGACCACATCCAAACTACTTTTCCGGGGGCAACATCCATTTATGAGATGTTTGCGAAGAACAGCGCCGATGAGCTTATTGCTCTTGTGCACTCACTTAATAGCAATTCCTCTGATTATGGCGAGACCGAAGTCTTTTCCATTCAACGCTACTCTGCTTGGTTCTGCAAGATTGCAAGACTCGAACAGGAGCAACAATGGCTTATCTGTTTGGAGCCCCTTCGCAAGAAGGAGAAATCGGCAGTCCAACCGGAAACGCTAAGCCCGGAGGAAATCTTCGAATTGCAAAGACAGGTGCTATTTTATGAAGCGCTCCTTCAGCAGCTGCCGGCCGAGGTAGCCGTTTTTGATCCGGAGTTTAAATTCCTATTTGTCAATCAGAACGCAATTAAAAACGAGGAATTACGCCGGTGGCTGATAGGCCGATCTGAGATAGAGTACTGGAAATCCAAAAACTTACCGCTCGATAAGGCGCATCAGCGAATAGAAGGATTTAAAAGAGCGGTAGCCGATAAAACATCCACTGCCGTTGAAGAGATTTTTCATCCGGGAACGGAGAATGAAAAACAATATATCCGCGTTACTCACCCCTATTTCAAGGAGGATACACTTCAGTTCTTAATAAGCTACGGCATTGATATTACTGCGCTAAAGCATTCAGAAAGCAAGCTGATGCAACAGAATTCCGAACTCGAAAAAGTCAATTCCGAACTCGATCAGTTTGTGTATAGTGCATCACATAATTTGCGTGCGCCTCTTCTTTCAATGAAAGGTCTATTGAGTTTGATTTCATTGGATGATACGGCATTTGAAGATCGAATCAGGTTTATGGGGGAGGTTTACAAGTCTATTGAACGACTTGATGCCACAATTCACGACATAATCGAATATTCAAAAAATGCACGCCTTGCCATTTCTCCTCAGGAAATTGACATTGAACAAATAATCGACTCTACAATTGAGGACCTGAAGTTTTTTGACCAAAGTAAGGTTTACGTAAGTGTCCAAACGGAATTAACGGCCACGCTATTCAGTGATGAACGGCGCATTCGCTCAATCATACACAACATTATTTCCAACAGTATTAAATACGCTGATCCTGCAAAAGAAGAGCGACACCTCACTATAACCTTGAGCACATCAGAAAGCCTTTGTTCGATTGTGTTTTCTGACAATGGCATTGGTATCGCAAAAGAAAATCAGGAACGCGTTTTCGACATGTTTTATCGTGCCACGAGTCTTCGCACAGGCTCCGGCTTAGGGCTTTACATCGTCAAGGAAATGTTGAACAAACTCGGAGGGCGCTTGGAATTAACATCTCAAGAGGGAGAAGGAACGTCCATTGCTATTGAAATACCAAACACACTGGTTGAGTTTGCAAGTTGATGACCGAATGACTTTTGATTGCGAATGTGTTTCATCGTATTTCCACTACCTTTCAGCATTCATCCCCGGCAATGAAAGAAATCGACAGAAAATCGAGCTCAACCGACACAGTATCTCGTGAAGAGTACAATCGTATACTCAGCGAGAATAATCTGTTGCGCGCCGTTCTCAATCAAATACCCTCTGAATTGGTTGTTGTTGATACCGACATGCATTACCTCTTCGTGAACAAAGCAGCGGTAAAGGATGACGAGATTCGGGAGTGGATGATTGGTAAAACGGACACTGCCTTTTGGGAGCGCAAGAACCGCAATTCAGAATTGTCAAAAAAGCGACGAGAAGGTTGCATGGAGGTGATTCGCACCAACCAAGACCTGCAATTCGAAGAATCCTTTCATGTTGGTACACCGCAAGAAAAGCACTACGTGCGCCTGCATCGACCCAATTTGAATGATGGTGATAACAAGTACATCCTTGTCTATGGACAGGAAGTTACAGAATTGAAAAAAAGCGAAGAACGGCTGAAGCATCAAAACGCTGAATTGGAAAAGGTGAACCACGAACTCGACCAATTCGTTTACAGCGCCTCACACAATCTTAGAGCTCCACTTCTTTCGGTTAAGGGGTTGCTTAACCTCATTGACCAGGATGAGATGGATGCGCCGACACGCAAACGATTCATTCAAGAAATCTACAATTCGATACAACGATTAGACGCAACCATAAAAGACATCATTGAGTATTCCAAAAATGCGCGGCTAGAGCTAATGCCATCCCGCATTGACTTGGAACAAGTGATTCGAAACACGCACGAAGACCTGAAGTTTTATGAAGGCACCACCGTTTCGCTAGAGTTGATCATCCAACAAGGAGCGCCCTTCTATTCAGATGAGCGCAGGCTAAAATCCATTGTACACAATATCATGTCGAACAGTGTCAAATACAGCGACAATCAAAAAGATGCGAGCTGGTTGAAAGTTGAAATTGAAACCAAGGAAAGCGGCTGTGTACTCTCATTTACAGACAACGGCAAAGGTATTCCCACAGAATACCAGTCACGCGTGTTCGATATGTTCTACCGCGCAACGAGCGAAAGAAGTGGTTCCGGCCTGGGACTCTATATCGTCAAGGAGATGACCGAGCGCATTGGGGGTACCGTACGATTGGAATCAGAGTTGGGAGTTGGCACTATACTGCGACTAACATTACCGTCACTGGCTAATCTGCCAACTGCATAACGTAATCGGTTTTCCCTTCACCATATACTTCGTAGACAAACACTACATCCTCAGCAACTCCTTTCGATGTCACATACTCCGTAAGTTCCGGATATGATTTCATGGCACCGATAATCATAGAAACCATACCTCCGGTTTCAAAGGTAGATGCAGCTGCATTTCCCGGAGGGATAGAAAGCATCTTCAAGCCGGGGACAGCGCTCAACTTAATGCTATCGGCCTCTGAAACGATGAGCCCTGCCAGCGAACGAAGCGAATCTTGGGACACCTCGTTGGGATTGTCGAAGTAGACTCCAATCATCTGAACGGCAACTCCGTTTTCATCGGCCACTTTGTGCACCCGTTCAAACGCATCACCAATTTTCTCATAAGGCCCGCGGTGCTCAATGCCTATCACTCGATAACCTGGCATCATGCGTTGTTCAACATGAACATGCTGCATCAATCCTTGGGTAAGGAGATAAACAAATGCAACAAAAACGATTAACAGTAAAGCAATTAATACCTTTTTCATTGTACAATTTTTTGGAGCGCAATAGTACATATCTTAAAACCAAGAAACGAAAGCGGATAAACACTACATGACATTTATCAATCATGTCTGCGAAAAGTCTAACACTCGTCAGTTGGTATAATGCATTGACTTGTTTGCTTTGCCGAATAACCCTAAAACCACACACTATGCTCAAATTTTCTTCGGCAAGTGCACGCGTTGTCAATACCCGACGTGCAGTTATGGAATGCATGGAAATCGCTCTCGGCGAAAATTACCGTGATGCAGACCTTCTCGTATTGCATGCTTCTATTGGACATGACTTCAAAGAAATGGTTCAACAAGCGCATGAAATGGCACCTCATGCCAGAATAGTTGCAGCCTCCTGCTGCGGTGTCATAGGCAGAGAAGGCGTTAGCGAATCCATGAAAGACATGGCACTTATGGCTATTCAAGGAAAAGAATTTGCGGTGGCTAGCGTGTCAGACATCACTGGTAAGAACTCCCATGAGAAATCAGTTGAAATGGCTCGTTCGCTGAAGGCCCAACAACCGGGAATCAACATGATATACTTCCTGGGTTCAGGCATCGATATCGCCAACGACCTGTGTATCCAAGGTTTCGAAGAAGTTTTTGGCGAAGGCGTTACCATTTTCGGGGCTACCTCGGCCGACAATATGCGCGGTGTGATCAGTTTTCAAGCGGTCGATCAATTGGTTACGGAACACGGTGCCTACGCAATCGGGTTCTCAGACCCCTCACTTACTGTCGACACGCAAGCTACACATGGATTTGTTGCCATTGGTGATCCGCTTGTTGTGACAAAGGCCGATGGTCATATCATCCACGAATTCAATGGCAAACCGGCGTGGGAAGAATATACCCGTCGTTTGGGATTGACACCGGCTGCTGCTTGCGGCGATACCATTCCGATTGGGGCACTTGGAGAAAAGCTCAATCCGACGTTGGCAAAAGAATATGGTAATGAGCATTTGTTGCGTGTAGTAACGAAGCACGACGGAAATGACATGTACTATGCAACTACCATCGCAGAAGGCACATCACTTTGGCTTACCACACGCGATGAAGACTTGATATTCTCTGAGATGGACCGTTTGGTAAAGGAAATGAACGATCGCAACGCAGGTAAAAAACCGGTAGCTGTTTTTCACGCCGACTGTTTGGCTCGCGGCCGATTCCTGTTCAACCGAATTATCAAGGATGAATTGGTGAGCAAGATGCAATACCCATTTTACGTTGATGGAGCTTGCCCGCCTTGGCTGGGAATGTATGGCTTCGGTGAGTTCGCCCGATTGGGAGGTAAAAACACGTACCACAACTACTCCACCGCTTTGTACGTACTTTACCGCTGAGAATCTCTCCATCATTAATGAGTAATCCTGCGAGTTACGATGAGCTTTTGAAGCACTACCGCGACCTTCAACTGAGGGTCACGCGGTTTTCTGCTATAGAGCAGGAGCTCATCAACACGCGCGATCGCCTCGACCATGAGTTGGTGCTTCACCAAAGGCTCCACCGGTACAATTCAGACGCACTCAATGAAACAACTGAGGGTGCCTTCTTTCAACTCGAAACGGAGGCTATAGTAGATGTATTTGAAACCGAGTCATCGCTTATCATTTATGCTCCCAGTGATGGCAGACCTGTTGTTGTGTACCGGGAAGGCTTCAGCCCTGCGAATACGACACAACTGGTGGACGACATCAAAAAGATCAGCTCGAAATTATCGCCCGGAAAATCGCACATCGTAAAGTCTGATGTCCTTAATACATTCGATTGCTTCTCCGCTTTTGAACAAGGTTTATTCTCTTACTTCAGAGAACCCAATTTGAATTACGAAGTATACCTCTGCGGGTTAATCAGCAAGACGAACGCTCCTTTATACATCAAACCGCAAGAGCGACACTTGACCATTTTCGGTGTATTCACGCAGCAGCTTCAAGCCATGCTTGCCAACCGCAAGCGCAGCGAAGAAATCACCAATCAAATGGAGCAGATTAAGGCTTCACAACAAGAACTTAGAAAGCTATCGCTCATCGCTACACGCACCAAGAGTGGCGTTATCATAACCGACAATATGGGGCGCATTGAGTGGGTCAACGATGCGTTCACGAAAATTTCCGGCTACACGTTGGAGGAGATTATTGGTCAAAAACCGAGGGATTTGCTGCAAGGTCCGAAAACAGACGAGGCCACAAGGCAACGATTGAAAGAAGCGCTTTGGAAGAAGGAAAACATTGAGGTCACCGTTGTAAACTACGACCGCGAAGGCAGGGAGTATTTCAACCAATTGGAGATCATTTCCGTATTCGACGAAGCTGGTAACCATACCAATTTCATTGCCCTTCAAAAAGACATCACCGAAGAAACACTCGCCCGGCAAGAGATTCTTCGCATGAATACGCGCTTTGAATTGATTGCTAAACATTCCCTTATTGGCACATGGGAATACAGCCCTCACGACAACTCCATCCGATGGAATGATATCATGTACGACATCTACGGTGTGAGGCAGGATGAGGAACTATCGATTGTGGATGTATGGCGCAACAGCATGTCGCAGGAAGACTATGATAAAGGCGTAAGAGAAATGAACAGTATACGCCAGGGAGATGCCGGCACGCAAGAGTCAATCTTTCGCATTAAACGCACTTCGGACGGGGCTGAGCGCATCGTTGAGACGCTCATGGTGGCTGAGCGCGACGAGCAAGGCCAGCTGATGCGCGTTGTGGGAAGCACCAAAGACATCACTGAAGAGCTGAACTTAAAACGCGAGCGCGATGCAGCGGCCGAACGCATGGTTACGCTCAAGACGTTTTATGAAAGCATACTGAACCACTCGCCGTCGCAGAAATATGTGTTCGATCCGGAAGGCCGCATCATGTTCAGCAGCACACCGCCCAAGGAGGGATCGATTTGGTGGGATAGCACCTCGAAACGATCCATTTTCGAAATGGCTGAAACGGATGTGAGTGCACGCACATGGAACTTGCTTCAGAACATCCGCAAATCGGTCGAAACAAAACAAATCATTCGCGTCGAAGACGAAGGTGCAGCAGAAGATGGTACCACCATACAATTCTTGCAGAGCATTCTACCCTATCAAAACGTAACAGGACAGCTGGAGCATATTATCGTGACCGGTGTAGACATTTCTGAGCTAATCAAAGTTCAGGAAGCGGTAAACCGAAAAAACGATGAGCTCCAAAAAATAAATGCCGAACTCGACAATTTCGTTTATAGCATTTCCCATGATTTGCGCTCTCCCCTATTATCGATAAAAGGCATCGTTTCACTCATCATGCACTCCAGTGAAATAGATGAAAAGACAAGTAAATACCTGGAAATGGTGGATGGTTCAGCGACTCGCCTGGACGGCACAATTCAAGAAATTTTAGAGTACTCCAGAAACTCACGCCTTGAGCTTGCGCACGAAGCCTTTGATGTAGTGGCAATGGTTCAGCAGTCTTATAACGATTTGCGTTTTAGCGCAGAAGGCCAAATGGAGCTACTGCTCGACATTCAAACAGACCCCGTTGTACTTTCGGACAAATCGCGACTGGGAGTGCTACTCAAGAACATCATTGGCAACTCCATCAAGTACCGCCGAAAAGACATCGATAGTTTCGTGCAGTTCTCTCTTTCGCGAAAAGACGGAAAGCTCATCATGAAGGTGACCGACAACGGCGAGGGAATCAACGCCCAGCACCTCGACAAGATATTTACCATGTTCTATCGCGGCACCACTTCAAGCATTGGAACGGGGCTGGGGCTTTATATTTGCAAAGAGATCGTGAATAAGCTTAACGGCGACTTGCTCGTGGAATCGACACCCGGCAAAGGCACGACGATGACGATAACCCTACCTGAAATTGCCCCTCATGAATAATCTTCAACACGTAGTCTTAGTCGACGACGACGACATCTTCAACATGCTCCATGGAGAAGTACTAAAACGTTTGATTCCAGGTGTTCGCATCGATGTATTCAAATCGGGACAAGAAGTTATTGAGTATCTTGAACATGCGCCCGAGGAGCACATTGACCTCATCTTTTTGGATATACGCATGCCGGTCATGGGCGGATTCGAAGTGCTTGATTCGATGGCTCAGATGAACCCGGAGCGTTTTGCAAAAACCAGAATCTATGTACTGTCTTCGACCCTCGACGATCGGGATTTGCGACGAGCCAAGGAAACTCCGCTGGTCACCGACTTCATTGGCAAGCCAATGTCGTTCGATACGATGCGTACCATCTTATCAGAGCCGGCCAAACACGCTTAGTATTTCGTAGTTTTGCAAGCCGCACATTTCACATGCTTCTAAGTCGCATCTTAACTACCGAACAACAACGCTACGCCCTATACGGAGCTTTGTTTGGACTCTGTTTCCCGGTATTCGGTTCATTGTTCGAATCGTGGATGATTTACGACCGCATCAGTTGGGAACTAATCGTAACCTGTCAGCGCGAATCGGAAATGCTCTGGATCATTGATACCGCGCCGCTTTTCCTGGGCATCTTTGCTTCATTCGGTGGAAAGCAACTCGATAGGGTGAGGGAAAAAAACAGAGAGATCAACGAGCGCTACGACCAAATGGTCATTCTTCGCGAAATGGCCGATTCGGCCAATAAGGCCAAGAGCGAGTTTCTAGCGAATATGTCGCACGAGATACGCACACCCATGAATGCCATCATCGGCATGAATTATTTGGTGCAACGCACGGATCTTAACCCTAAGCAAAACGAATACATCCATAAAATTGATATCTCAGCAAAAGCATTGCTGCGCATCATAGACGACATTTTAGACTTCTCTAAAATTGAAGCAGGCAAGTTGCAACTGGAATATTCGCCCATGTTTCTCGAAGAAACCATCGCACAAGTTGCAGATGCCATCAACGTGAAGCTTCGCAAGAAAAAAGAAGTTGAACTCATAACGCACATTGACTCAACCATACCGGCAGTGCTCAGCGGCGATGGCCTACGCCTCCGACAAGTACTGCTGAACTTAGCCGACAATGCCGCCAAGTTTACAGAAAAGGGAGAGATTAGACTGTTCGTTAAGCTGCAAAAAATCGAAAACGGCATCGTGGAGCTGGCATTTCGCATTGAAGACTCCGGCATCGGAATGAGCGAAGAGCAATTGAATAAAATCTTCTCACCGTTTCAACAAGCGGATATTTCAACAACCCGCAAATTTGGCGGTACAGGGCTCGGGCTTACTATCTGCAAAAGCATCATCGAGTTGATGGACGGTTCACTCCGCGTGGAAAGCACGCTGGGGCATGGAAGTACCTTTTCGTTCACAGCTTCCTTCAAGCTGCAGGAAAATGAAATCAAAGACATCCCTGCCGATTTTCAACCGCGCAAGGGCCTTAAAGCTTTATTGGTTGACGACAGCGAGAGCGCGCGAATGGTATTGCAAGACATGCTCGAGTCGTTCGGATTTGAAGTATATGCTGCAGCAAGCGGGCAAGAAGCCATTGCACTGTTCCAAGAAAACCACACAGAGCAAAACCCGTTTTCCATCCTGATAGTCGATTGGAAGATGCCCTCGATGAATGGAATTGAGCTCGCAGAACATCTTCGCAAAACGACCCACAAAATACCGGCAGTGGTAATGGTTACGGCGTATGGAGTTGAGTCTATCAAGGAAGCCACCACTCAAAAAACCGTGGATGATTACTTGTTGAAACCCGTAAATCCATCGACCCTGTTCGACGTGATCAACAACCTCCTCCACCTAACACCAACTCGCAGCAAGTCGGAAGTAAGCAGCATGGTCGACATGGAATACTTGCGCGGGCAGCTCACCGGAAGAAAAGTATTGTTGGTGGAAGACAACGAGATGAATCTGGACTTGGCGCTTGAATTATTAGGAGATGTAGGCATCCAGGTTTCTATTGCGCACAACGGATTGCAAGCGTTGGAGGCTGTGGAAAGAGAACGTTTCGATTGTGTGCTCATGGACATTCAGATGCCTGAGATGGATGGATTGACAGCGACACAAAAAATTCGACAGGACGACAAACACAAGTTGTTGCCCATTCTCGCCATGACGGCGCATGCCATGAAAGGAGAAGCAGAAAAAAGCTTGGCTGCCGGCATGAATCAGCACATTACCAAGCCCATCGACCCATTCATTCTTTACGCAGCACTCATTAAGCACATTCACCAACAGGATGTCGAAATCAAACAAGCCGCTGCAGGTTCACTGCCCTACGCCATTGAAGGAATTGACTTAGAAGACGGACTCTATCGACTTGGCAACAAGCGAGCTTCGTATGAAAAACTACTGAAGTCGTATGCCACGGTTTATGGCAATATCGAGGAAGAATGTGCGCAATTGATGCGCGATCAAAACGCGAAAGCACTTGCGGCTTATGTGCACACACTCACCGGAATAACCGGCAACATTGGTGCAAAAGCGCTGCACGAAAGGCTGTCTCCTATTTCAGCCAAGCTACATCATCAGGCTCAAGCCAACGCAAACGCAAACGAACTCAGTGAAGAAGACATCGCATCGTGCAAATCATTGGCGCATGCTATTGCCAACTTAACGAAGACAATAAACAACACCCTTTCCAACCAAACGACAGAAACGGAAGGCAAGCGATCTATCGACGACAAGACGCTCAGCGAAAAATGGAGTGAACTGCTGGTTCGCATATCGAACAGCGACAGCAGCGCAATTGACCTTGCCGAGGAACTCCTGAACACCTATGCGCTGGACATGGAAGTTACCTATCGACTAAAAAAATGCCTTACTGCACTCGAGAACTTTGAGTTTGAAGAAGCACAACATCAT
>CALQJP020000038.1 GCA_943330925.2 Chryseobacterium gleum | reverse complement strand
TCGTTTGTCACGCCCTCCATCGTTTTCGCCAAATCGCCGTGTTGGTGAAAACCCAGGCCCCAGTTTTCGCTGCCGAGCAATCGAATCGATTGACCATCCTTTTCCAACAGCACATTCTCGTTACGCAACAGACGGAAACCCGCTTCCTTGTGTATTTCAAACAAGCGGTCCTGACTTTGCTTCTTCAACTCCGGTTGGCTGCGCATCGCATAATCGCCGTAATCGTGATTACCCAAAATGGAAAACTTACCCCTTTTGGCTTGAATACCGGCCAGACGCTCTACCCACGGTTCAGCTTCATTCGCGAAATTGTTGACCATGTCGCCTGTGAAGAAAACGTAATCGGCATCGAGCGAATTGATCAGGTCAAATCCCGGCTGCACTTCATCGAACGCTTCGTTGAAACTACCCAGGTGCATATCGCTGATTTGCACGATGCGCACGCCGTCGAATGCTTCGGGTAAATCGGGAAAAACGATGCGCTCCGACATGACCCTATAACCAAACTTACCGCGTGTAACGCCGTAGATCATACTACCCGCCCACACCGCTGCAACGCCTAATCCCATCTGATTAAAAAACTGGATGCGCGTCATTTTTTCGTGCGTTTCACTGTCCGGCTTCGTGAAGAATTTCATGGCGACCCATTTCAAGCCATTGGCCAGGTCGTTTACCAAATGAAACGTTCCGAAAACGAGCTTGGTGGTAACCGCAATAATGAAGAAGCCAACCGCGAAATTGAACAGAGAATAACTACGAGAGCCCTGCCATTCATGACGGGCTGTCCAATTGAGCATCATAAAAACGATGGTTCCATATGCAATGACGGTGGTCGACCAGAAGGCTATGAGTAACGCTTTTCGCCAAAATGGATCGAAAGAAGCCAAGCTCATGCGAAGCCCTTTGAACGCGTAGAGTTCAATTCCCGAAAACAACAGCAACGTAAGGAGCAAACGCATCATGGCTTCAACAAATAAGGCCGCTAAGGTAGTGCTCCACTGCGCGTGCGTTTTGGACCTTCCAATAAACAATCGTTAAAACACGTGATGAGAATCAAGTTCGGCAGATCATGACAATCGGAAAAATCAGATATTTTCGCTGCAACTAAATCAATCCATATGAGAAGCATTCTGATTGCATTTTTACTGAGTTTATCGAGCGTACTGTTCGCTCAAGAACAAAACCGTGTTGTGGTTGTACTTGCCAACGGCAATGAATACATAGGCACCATCGAAAAAGACGACGGTCGGGAAATGTATCTGATGACCATCAACATGGGCGGCGTGTATTTGCAGAAGACCGACATACGCAGTGTGACGCCCGTGGAAAGTGAATCCCAAATTGTTCAAGGTGAGTTTCGAAACACCGGTCCCTTCACCACCCGTTATGCCTTTACTACGAATGCATTGAGCATCAACAAAGGCGAGAACTACACGATGCTCAACTTATACGGACCAGAGATGCACATGGCTGTTACGAACCGACTTTCGGTCGGCATCATGAGTTCGTGGATAGGCAGTCCGCTCATTTTGGCGTTGAAGTACACCATTCCCACGAAGAACCCCAATGTCAATTTTTCAGTGGGCAACCTCGCCGCAACCTCCGGCTATTTGCAGAGCTTCCGAGGCTATGGCAACCTGGCCTTCGGAAATGTTACGCTTGGCAATCGCTTGAACAACGTGACCTTCGCGGGTGGATATTTCATGTACCGCGGAGGTGGTATGGACAACTACACACAGGAAACAGCAACAATCAGGACGAACAGTTTTTACCATGATTATTCGGAAGTATCCAAAGGATTGCCCAAGCCTGTTCAAGGCCCCATGCTTTCCATTGGCGGTATCGCACGCATTGGAGCAAAAGCCAGTTTTGTGTTCGACTCCATGCTCGGTTTCTTCAAGCATGAGTTTTATCAAGAAGAAAGGACAACGATTAGAGAAGAACAATACAATCCCGAATTCATAGCGGGTGTATACGATCATCGAATCGTCAAGAAGAGTTCTAACTCGAGCGCGATGTTCATCATGCCGGGCATGCGTTTTCAGCGCGACGAACGCAAGGCCTTCCAATTCAGTTTGGCGGGTGTCGTAATCAAGGATGGCGGCGACTCGTTTTCATTCCCGTTCCCGATGTGCACTTGGTTTTACCGGTTCTAGCCTCGGCTTCGCGGTGACTGAGCCTCGGCTACGCTCGGCTACCGCGCAGCCGATGTCCGGCTAACGCGCAGCCGAAGTCCGGCTACCGTCCACGGTGACTGAGCGAAGTCGAAGTCCGGCTACCGTCCGCGGTGACTGAGCGCAGCCGAAGTCCGGCTACCGCTTAGTTTATGCAGCGCATTTAAGCCGTGATCCCACACAAATGGAAGAGCATGCGTGCACCCACGTTGCCGTTCCAGTCGTCGCTGCCGGGGGCCACTTCCACCAGGTCGAACCCGATGATGGTTTTGCCGTGGCGTTTCAATGACGACAACAAATAGGTCGCCTCGTCGAACCACAATCCGCCGGGGACGGGTGTGCCTGTGTTGGGGCACAACGTTGGGTCGAGTCCGTCGATGTCGAAGCTGATGTGCACCTTCTCCGGCAGTTTGGAAATGATCTCATCGACCTGTTGCGACCAGTTCTTACCCGTATAGCGCTCACGCTGCAGATGTGCGTTGGTGAAGACATGCACGCGGTTGCTTTCCTTGTCGGCAACCTCTTTTTCCTCTGCGCAGAAATCGCGGATGCCCACTTGCACGAGCGACTTTATTTGCGACAGTTGCAGGGCGTTGTACATGATGGAAGCATGCGAATAAGTAAAGCCCTCGTATGCAATGCGCAGGTCTTTGTGCGCGTCGATGTGGAGAATGCCGAACGACTCGTGGCGTTTGGCCTGGGCGCGGAAGTAACCCAGCGGCGTTGAATGATCGCCACCCACGAGTCCAACCTTTTTACCCTTGTTGAGCCAATGTGTTACCTGCTCTTCTACCCATTGGTTCATGTTTTCGCACGCCGCATTGATTTCAGCTTGGATGGCTTGCGCCTCCGAGTTGTTGGGCACGTCTACCCCATCTTCCCACATATCGATGATGAGAGCAGCCTTTTGCTTCAGGTCGGTGCTGCGCAGAAGCATGTCCTCCGGGATGTCGACCATGCCGATGCCCTGCTTCCACAGTTCGGGAAACTCCGCATGGTAGAGATCCACCTGAAAGCTCGCCTCGAGTATATGATTGGGCCCCTCGCTGGTACCTGCGCCGTAGCTGGTCGTAACCTCCCATGGCACCGGAATGAGCACGATGTCGCACTCCTCGTTGGTAAAAGGCAATCCGTATATGTTCGCGTCTTTGAGTCCGGCCGTATTCGGATTAAACGCAGCGATTTTATCGAGTTTGTTCATGGGCGCGAAGATAATAGCAAGTGGCAAGTGGCGAATGGCGAATGGCGAATGGCGAATGACTAGTGGCGAATGGCGAATGGTGGGTGTTCGCTGCCCGTGCGAAGTCAGGGGCAGAAGAGGAGAATGGAGAATGGAGAAGGGAGAATGGAGAATAGTTGTGCGATGGTTATCAATGGCCATGACTTCGCTCAGCCAAAGGCAGGACCTTGAATTCTAGGGCACAAGGTGTAGCCCATAGGGACTAAATCTCAATAACAGAAAGAGCGCCCTCCCCCACGGCAAAACCCGGCAGCGGCGGCATAACTTTAGCCCTGAACGGATTTTGAGAGATTTGCCAAAGGAAAACGTGTACACATTTCGATTTTTTTTTCGTCATGTGTACAAGGTTGTACACAATTTAAAATAAAATCGCAAATGTGTACAGGTTCTGTACACGTTGTAAAATAAAAATCAAAATGTGTACAAGATTAAAGTAGCGCTTAGAAGTGCTTTCATTGGTTAAAAAAAACGAACTATTTCCGAGATGAAAATTAGATTTTTCTCTCGGAATCTTTTTTGCGTTCTGGCTTTGATGTGAATTTGCTAGTTGTCTTTTCTCCGTTCTTCATTCTCTTTTCTCTTTTCTCCTTTCTCCATTCTCCTTTTCATTAATTGACAGCCCCCACATCATTCACCGCCCAAGCTTTTCACAAAAAGTTAATATCTCTTTCCATAACCCATCGAGCGGTTGTGTAATTTCGTCATAGCAAAATACCGGTTGAAAGACCGAGGCTTACGTTAATTACCTAACCAAACTACGATCATGCAATCTTCTGCCTGCCAGGCGGCTTCAATGCTGTCACAGCCCAAGAGCTTTTCTTCGAAATCAATCTTACCAGTTCATTCTATACAAACCCGTTTCTATTCAAATTCATTTACCATGAATCTCAAATCCATTCTTATCGCTTGCGGCCTGGTGCTGCTCATGACCCTTGGTGCGCGCGCCAACAACATGCTCGTGCAAAACGTAACCACCCTCGGCAACGATGCAGTGAACAAAACTATTCAGGTGCAGTTCGATATCAGCTGGGACAACTCCTGGCGCGATGACATTAACTACGATGCC
Source organism: Chryseobacterium gleum (assembly GCA_943330925.2). Taxonomy (GTDB): domain Bacteria; phylum Bacteroidota; class Bacteroidia; order Flavobacteriales_D; family Sanyastnellaceae; genus JAIBBG01. The sequence goes on along the minus strand of CALQJP020000038.1, from coordinate 7,515 downwards.
GCATGGATTTTCATGAAGTTTAAAGATGCAAGCGGCGTTTGGCAGCACGCACAGCTTAACCAAACCGGTTTTGTGAACGGCACAGGAACGGCCAACACCGTGCAGGTTACCAACGACAAAGTAGGCTCTTGGCTCTACCGCTCGGGCTTGGGCTCGGGCACGTTCAACTCCACCGCCATGCAGCTGCAATGGAACTACGGCCTAGCCGGACTCACCAACGTAACCGGCCTCGAAGTGCGCGTCTTTGCCGTGGAGATGGTGTATGTGCCGGAAGGGGAGTTTAACATGGCAACTGATTGTTATGTGAAAAGTTCTGGTTATTCCTCTCAACAATTCTCCACTGCACCAGGAGCTAATTTTATTGTAATCAACAACAGGCTTTCTCCTAACCTTTCTTTTTCGGGCCCACTTGGAGGAAATACCATACGTATCAAAGGAGATGTTGGAATTGATTCAAACGCTGATGGAATAATTGATAGTCCTAATTCAGTGACAGGATACCATGCTTTTTATGCAAATAAGTATGAACTTACAGAAGCGCAGTATGCTGACTATTTAAATACGCTTACCAATACTCAAGTTTCTAATATAGGTATAGCTGGTTCAAGCATTACTAATTCTGGCGGACAGTATTTTTCATCAAATCCAAATCGTGCGTGTGGGAATTCAACTAATTATAGATTGTTGTCATTTGCGGATTGGTCAGGTTTCAGGCCAATCTCATTTTATGAGTTCAACAAAATATCCTACGGACCCCTTCAACCCGTTTTGGCTACTGCTGGTTCAGGAAGAGGATTCCCTGCATGGGGAGGTGGAATTAATCAAGCGTCAACTTATCCCATTACAGGCGCTGGAAATGAACCAGCCCCAGCGGGCAATTGCGCTGCACCCGGAAATTCCATTTTCCTGTATCGAGTTGGGCTCTTTGGCGCAACTTCTGTACCTACCAGACAATCAACAGGCTCAGGGTATTATGGTTCCATGGATCTTACTGGGAATGCATCTGAACCTGTTATGGCCGTTTCGGCAATTGAATTCAGTCGACTGATTCATGGAGACGGGATTCTAAGTAATAATGGCTCGACTGATCAAGTTAATTGGAGTAGTTCAATCCATTGGGTCGAGCAATGGAGAAATTTCAGCAATGATTTCATTCAATTTAGGGGCTTCCGCTTCGTCCGCTCTGCCGAATAAATCATAACCATCAAAAAAACAACTATGAAACAGTTAACCCTAACTGTATTGTTGCTGGTGGTGGTTTTCGGATTGCGTGCCCAAAGCCTGCTGCTTACTTCGCCCAACGGTGGTGAGGTGTGGCTCGGGGGCTCGGTGCACAACATTACCTGGACCTATTCCAACGTCGACAATATCAAAATAGAATATTCGCTCAACAACGGTCTCAACTGGACCATCATCACGCCCAGTTATCCGTGCAGCGCGTTAAGCTACTCCTGGACCGTGCCCTGCATTGGCAGCAACCTGGCCAAGGTGCGCATCACCAACACCCTGCAGTTTACCCAAGACGAAAGCAACTCGGTGTTTACCATACCCGAGCCTACGGTCGATATTACCTACCCCAACGGAGGCGAAAGCTTCGGCACGGGCACCGGCCAATACATCGAATGGGCTGCCACGGGCGTTACCACCGTGAAGGTGCAATACACCGTGAACAACGGCGCCGCGTGGACCGACATCGGTAATTTCCCTGCGGTAAACAACTACTGCAACTGGATAGCTCCCGCAGGGCTCAGCAGCGAGGCGCGCATCCGTGCGTTCAACATCGAAAGCACCCGCAACCGCGACTCGTCGGCTACGCTATTCAACGTGGTAAGCATGCCTACACTCAATGCCGACAAGTACAAGGGCGGCGCGCTCGACGGCTACAACATGTGCCCCAGCTTGCCCGATACCATTCGGGTGCTTACGCCCAACGGTGGAGAGGTGTACAGTCCCACCAACTCGGTTACACTCAACTGGAGCTTCCGCCACATCGACCAAATCAAAATCGAATACAGCACCGACAACGGCAGCTCGTGGAACCTAATCGTCAACGACATTCCTGCCAGTCAGCTCAGCTACCCGTGGACCATTCCCAACGCACCTTCCAACCAATGCCGCTTAAAAATCACGTCGCTGCGCACTGGCCTTTCCGATATAAGCGATGCGCCCTTCACTATCAACGCGGCGTTTGTGAATGTGCTCTACCCCAACGGCGGCGAGAGCTTCGGCACAGGCACGGGTCAATACATCGAGTGGGACTACAACTCGGTAGCCACCGTGAAGCTGGAATATTCCACCAACAACGGCAGCACCTGGACCACCATCGGCACGGCTCCGGCGGTCAACAAATACGCGAACTGGATACCACCGGCAACGGTAACGTCGCAATGCCTCATCCGCATTTCCGACAATGCCTTAACGAGTGTTAACGATGTGTCGAACGCGGCCTTCTCGCTATTCAACTTGCCCACGCTCGATGTCAACAAATACAAAGGTGGCCTCAACGACGGGTATAGCATGAACAGCAATCGCCCCGACACCATCCGCGTGACCAGCCCGAACGGCGGCGAATTGTGGACGGCTGCTTCTACTCGCACCATCACCTGGACCTACAACGAGGTCGACAACGTAGCCATCGAACTCACCCTCGACGATGGAGCAACCTGGACAACCCTCGCGGCCAGCGTGCCTGCTTCGCAGTTGAGCTACAGCTGGACGGTGCCAACCACGCCATCATACACCTGTCGCATTCGCGTGCGCGACATTGCTCGCCCTATCCAGGATGTGAGCGATGCGGTATTTATCATTCCTACTTCCTATGTGCAGATAACGTATCCCAACGGTGCCGAAAGCTTTGGTGCTACCACCGGGCAGTACATTGAATGGGACTATAATGATCTGGCCACTATTAAACTCGAATATAGTATTAACAATGGAGGCACGTGGAGCGTCATTGGTACAGCTCCCGCGGCTAACAAATACGCCAACTGGGTAGTGCCTGCCACAGCTTCATCGCAGATACTCATTCGCGCTACTGACATTGCCAATCCTATCTACACCGACAACAGCAACGCAGTGTTCAACAGCTACACTTTGCCCACACTTGACGTGAACAAATACAAAGGCGGGCAATTCGATGGTTACTCGATGTATGCATTCAAGGATGTATATGTGAAAGTCATCAAGCCCAATGGCGGCGAAATATGGGGCAATGGCACCACGCAACAGATCAAGTGGGCCACGCTCAATACCACGGAAAATTTGAAAGTAGAATATTCCATCGATAACGAGTCGACCTGGACCACCTTATTGAACGATGTGCCCAACTCGCCCGTTACGTTCAACTGGAACATTGCCTCGCCGGTATCGACCATTTGCAAGGTGCGCGCAACGACCATGTCGGGAGTGGAGTTCGACAAGAGCGACGACTTCTTTACCATTGCCAATCCGGCCGGTATCCTCACCAACCCGATTGCAGGCAATTCGTTCTGCTCGGGTGAAAGCACCACGGTTACCTTCAACCGCAGTGTTGATTTTAATCCGGGTAACAAATTCATTGTGCAGCTCAGCGATTCGGTGGGAACCTTCAACGGCTCGCTCATCAACATCGGAGAGATTACCGCAACGGAACCTGCGCCTATTAACGTAACCTTCCCGCCGCGTTATTATACTTCGAATCTGTATCGCTTGCGTGTAATCGGAACGAATCCTCCTACCCTCGGCACCGACAACGGAACGAACTTCACCATCAATCCGCTGCCCGATGTGCGTTTGGGGCGCGATACCACCATTTGCGCAGGTACAACTATTACGCTCAATGCAACAAGCTCCGGGTCCAATTATCTGTGGAGCACAGGAGCCACCACATCGAGCATCCAGGTATCGCAGGCCGGACAGTATTGGGTAGCAGCAACCAATTCGTGCGGAACCACGCGCGACACCATCAACGTTGGCATCTTACAAGCGCCCACGGTGAACCTCGGTCCCGACCGACTCATTTGCCTCAACAGCAGCATCGTGCTGGCAGCCGATAGCGGCGCATACAACTACCTGTGGAGTACGGGCGCTGTTACCCGAGCCATAACGGTGGTATTGCCCGGTACGTATACGGTTACCGTATCGAACGCTTGCGGTTCAGCTACCGACAACGTAGCTGTATCGAATATTCCCACAGCCACCATCAACCTCGGAGCCGATCGCGGTTTGTGCGCTGGTGAAAGCGTAGTATTGAATGCAGGCAATGCTGGAGCTACTTACCTCTGGTCGAACGGAAGCACCGCGCAGACTATTACAGTTACCACACCGGGTACTTACTCGGTGAATGTGACCACATCGTGCGGAACCATCTCCGATCAGATTACCTTCTATAACGGCGCCTTCCAGGTCAACGCGGGCATCGACCGAACGATCTGCAATGGCGAAAGTGCGCAACTGACAGCAACAGGCGCCAATGCGTATAGCTGGAATACAGGACAAACGACTTCATCGATAACGGTGAGTCCGACCGCGACCACCACCTATACCGTAAGTGCTACCAACATTTACAACTGTACCTCGACCGATGCGGTGGTGGTGAATGTGAATGCATTGCCCGTTGCTACTTCTACGTTGAGCGGACCTTCGACCTATTGCTCCAACCAGCCTTCGGTGCTGCAAGCCAATGGCGGAACAGGACTCAACTATCAGTGGCAGCTCAATGGCGCCAATGTGTTGGGAGCAACTGCGGTCGCGTATAGTCCAACCGCCACCGGTAACTATGCAGTGCGTGTTACCAATGCACAAAACTGCAGTGTCATTTCAGCACCGCAAGCAATCACAGTGTTGACCGTTCCTTCGGCAAGCATCACCCCATCGGGCAATGTGAGTGTATGCTCGGGCAGCAGCTTATCGCTGCAAGCCAGCAGCGGCGATGGATTGTCGTATGCATGGAACCGCGATGGTTCGTCGTTAAGCGGCGCTAATGCATCTTCCCTGCTTGCAACACAAGGCGGCAGCTACACCGTGCAAGTCACAGCAGCCAATGGTTGCTTTGCGACTTCGGCAGCAACGCAGATTGTCGTGAATGAAACGCCGACTATTAGCATAGCGGCATCGGGTCCGACCAATTTCTGCGCAGGCGGCAGTGTTCAATTGACAGCCTCAGCCACGAGCGGCACAACCATACAATGGGAAAAAGACGGCGTTGCACTCGGGGGTGCAACAGGAGCTACGTTTACAGCAACAGCCGCCGGTATCTATTCCGCCCGAGCAACATCCGGGTCGAATTGCAGCAGCACGAGCGGGGCAATCGTTGTGTCAGTTTCGTCAATCGAAAATGTCAGCCAGAACGAAAGTACCTGCGGCTCATACACCTGGCCTGTCAATGGAACGACCTATAACAGCAGCGGACAATACACCTCAACCATCGGATGTTCTAATTACACCTTGAATTTGACTATCAGTGGTGGAACGACCTGCGACGACAATGATCCGTGCACAGCAAATGATGTAATCCTCGCCGACTGCTCATGCGCAGGAACTTTCGCTGACGCGGATAACGACGGCACGTGCGACGCTAGCGAAGTATGTGAAGCCCCCATAGCAGCGAACATTCCACAATCCATAACCATCGAATGCGACGAAAGCATTCCTCCCTTCAGCCCGGAGTTTTATATGCTCGACGGTTCTTCGGTGATTGTAACACAGAGAGATTCAATTTTTAGTGATGGTTGCTCAACGATCTACATTCAAGAATGGATTGCACGCAATCAATGTAATGACAGCACTATTGTTTCGCGCACAATCAATGTTGTCGACACAAAACCACCTACCCTGATGGGATGTCAGTCTCCTATTTACCTTAGCGATGTATCAGAACTTGCATCAACACCGACGATAAGTGCAATCGATAATTGCTCGGACAATGTTCAAATCACATACATCGATAGCTGCATGGGCTGCACAGGGCAAGGCGCTTCCAGCCACAACTTGTTCACCCCTGCCAGACCGATCGACAATCCATGCAATTATCCATATGATTGGGCTATGGCATTATTTAGTTTACCGAGCAGCTATCGTTGGTATCAACTAGACACCAACACACATGCAGCGTTGGTATATAATAACGATAGCACGGTTACCTTAACAGGCCGAGTATTCAACGTAATCACCCAAACCGGCGGTTTCAATTTTAACATTACCTATGGAAGCAGAAAGACATGGAGCGAGTGGACCTCTGATTTGTCTCCTAGCGGATTCACGGCCAACTGCGGTGGTTTGGACGCCAACTTTGGTGATTGGATGTACTACATACTTCAGCCTAGTTCTCTAGTGGAATTGACCGGTTGGGGGAGTCAAGCTGGTTCACTGTTTAACTTGACGCACGCACCATCCAATCAATACTTCGGATTCCAGATTGGTGATGGCGCTAACAACTACAATGCTGATTATGGTGCAGTTAGCCGATTTAACTATAGCGGAGTATTCCTCTTCGAAGACCAGCCTATAACCAGCGGCCAAGCCAGTGGAACTGGTGATTTTGCATTTCGAATAAGTAAAAATCCCAATCCAATTACTCGTACTTGGACAGCAAATGATTGTGCAGGAAATACCTCAACCTGCTCGCAAGAATTTATTTTCCAAAATTGCAATGGACTTGCTCCAGGATCAATCTGTAACGACAACAATCCATGCACAGTAAATGACGTAATACTCACCGACTGCACTTGCATAGGAACATTCGCAGATGCAGACAACGACGGTACGTGCGACGCGAACGACAACTGCGTTGGTCCGGAAGCAGGTACTGCGTGTGATGACAACAACCCATGCACGACAGGTGACATCATCCTCGCTGACTGCTCATGTGCGGGAACATTCGCCGATGCAGATAGCGACGGTACCTGCGACGCCAATGACAACTGCGCCGGTCTGGAAGCAGGCGCTGCATGCGATGACAACAACCTATGCACGGTGAATGATGTCGTACTCGCCGACTGCTCTTGCGCGGGAACATTCGCCGATGCGGATAACGACGGCACATGCGACGCGAACGACAACTGCGCGGGTCCGGAAGCGGGTACTGCGTGCGACGACAATGACCCATGCACCGTTGGTGATGTAATCCTTGCCGACTGCTCATGCGCAGGAACATTCGAAGACGCCGACAACGACGGCACATGCGACGCGAACGACTTGTGTGCAGGTCCGGAAGCAGGAACTGTGTGTGATGATAACAACCCATGCACGGTGAACGACACCATCATCGCAGACTGCTCATGCGCAGGCACCTTCGCCGATGCCGACAACGACGGCACATGCGACGCGAGCGACAACTGCGCAGGTCCGGAACCAGGCTCTGCTTGCGACGACAACGACCCTTGCACAGTGAATGACATCATCCTCGCCGACTGCTCATGCGCGGGAACATTCGCAGATGCTGATAACGACGGAACATGCGACGCCAACGACTTGTGCGCAGGTCCAGAGGCGGGCACTTCATGCGATGACAACAATCCATGCACGGTGAACGACATC
>CALQJP020000037.1 GCA_943330925.2 Chryseobacterium gleum | reverse complement strand
GTGTTGTTGGATGACGGCAAGCCTCCCGCGGCCATGTACGAATCGCCAATTGTTTTTATTTTCTCCACATTGTGCTTGATCATGATCTGATCGAATGCCGAAAAACACTCGTTGATTTCTGCAACCAATTCTTGTGGAGTGAATTGCTCCGACAATTGCGTGAATCCTTTGAAGTCGGTAAACAAGACGGTTACCTCATCAATCAGTTTTGATTCGGCATTGCCTTTTGATTTTAGTTCTTCGGCGATGGAATGGGGGAGAATGTTTAAGAGCAATTCATCGCTCAACTTTTTGCCTTTCTTGATCTTATTCCGCTGAACGAAAAACACACCCGAGAAGATGAGCAGCAGGGAACATCCGCCCATGAAAATGTTGCGAACCAGGATTTGGCGATCCAATGTCTTTTGGGCAATCTCTTCTTTGGTTTGATTGATTTCGCTGATGTTCGCAAGTTCGATCAGGTTGTGCGTGACCTCTTTTTCGGTCAGCAGCTTGATCTTTTCCTTGCTGGTAGAGTCGGCCAGCTGTGCTGCGAGCTTATAGCCCTCCGCTGCTTCCTTGAACATACCAGCCGCAAGAAACACCCGTGCGTAGTAGCTCTTCACGAATTCGCGAAATTCTTCATTTTTCAATTGATAGGGCGAATACACCGCATCGTAAGCCAGGTCGCCTGCCGGTTTATGCTCATTTAAAATGGATAACACATTGATGCGCTCCAACAGCTCATCTATATCCAGAAACTTCTTAATGGATGGAATAAAGACATTCCGATCGGTGGCGGTGTTTTGATACATGATCGGATGATTGATGTAGAATAATGCACTGTCGCGATTTTGCATACGCGCATAGGCTACGGCCTGATAGCACATTAATTTTCGGTGGTAGTTCAGTTCGCCATCAGCTGCAGTTGCATAGTCTAATTTGAAGGTTGTGAGTGCACGTTGAGACATTTCAATGGCCTTCGTCCAATTTTTCAATCGAAGCAACGCCATGATGTTGATCTTGTAATCGTCGCCAATTCCGGATTGATCCGATGGGTGTTTTTCAAAATAGCTGATTCGATTTTCGCCCATGGTTTGCGCCTCTTGAATAAGAGCCAAATCATTTTTTTCACGACCGAAAACATAGAACTCCCAGATAAATGCATTGCTAAAGTCCATGATCTCGCCATACGACTTGTTTTTGCATTTCAAGTCATATTGCAATCGCGCGTATTTCAGGGCATCGTCAAACATGTTTGACTGCTTGTAGATGGTAACAAACAGCGCATACACATTCAATAATTGCTCATCGTCGTTCAGCGGTTTTACTTTTTTGTAAAACGACTCGATGGAATGCAGTGCTGCACCGATTTGTTTCAACTGTGCAAAACGGTTGCAATCGGCATAGCAGATAAAGTATTCATCGCGCAGGGAAAGTCCATTCGCGTTATTGCTAAGCAGGAGGTTTTTTATCTGCTCCCACTCGGCTACCGCTAAGGGGTCCGTGCCCCATTTTTCATAACGCGCCATCTTCAGCATAACCTCTGCGGGTGGCAGGGAATCATTTAGGATCAAATCTTTTTGCTCATCAATTCGATTGCTCTGCGCGAAGGCAGGAAATGAACTGAACACTAATACGAGCAGCAGAAGTTTTTTCAAAATCATGGTTGTTTAATAGTATCGCTGACTATCCCAACGAACGCTCAGAAAACAGACGGGATCATTGTTAGGTTCGCTTCGATGTTGCATAAACGTATTCGATTGCAATGTCTTTGTTCTGTTTCCAGGATTCAATTTTGGTTACGGCAGTCAAAGCACCAAATATGGTTGCAAATGCATATTTGAACACCATTAAATACGTGTTATACAAAAATTTGAGATGGGAGCTAAGAGGGGCAAATGGCGAAAAGCATGGGGGGCTGAAGAAATAATTCGTTCATTAAATGCTATCGGCGATTTTGGAATAAAAAAATCCCCATCCAATTTGCATCGGATGGGGATGAGAGATTTGTGATAATTAGTTTAGATGCGCTCGAGTCGAATGGTGCGCGAACTATTGCTTGTGCGGATTTTCAAAACGTAAAATCCTTTTGCATAGTCCGACAAGTCAACCGTTGCTTGTGAACTGAATGGTGAGGTAGAAATGATCTTCTTACCCGAAACGTCGAACACTTCCAGTTCGAGGATGCTGCTGCCGTCAGCACATCCAACATTGAATATGCTTTGAAATGGATTTGGAAATGCGCGAATAGTTTCATCAAGTTCCTCAATTCCTGCTGGAGTGGATGTGTTTTGATAGTAGCGATAGTTTCCGATATCACTACCCGAGAATAAATCGCTATCTCCGTCATTATCGATATCCACAAAGGCCGGGGCTGAATGAGTGGGGAAATAAACGATTGAGAACGGATTCGTTACGAAGGCGGGAAATGAAGGGGAAGTGGCGCTTCCGATGTTTTCATAATATCGGAAGTTGCCGGAGTCGGAACCCGAAAACATATCATAATCGCCATCATTATCTAAATCAACAAATGCGGGAGTTGAGTTCTGTGCAAAGAACTGCAGTGAAAAGGGATTCTGCTGGAAAGATGCAAACTGAGGGCTGGATGCCGATCCCACATTTTCGTAATAACGGAAATTACCTGTATCCGAACCAACCATCATATCAAAGTCATTGTCGTTGTCTAAATCAACGAAGGATGGTGCTGAATAAGAGGAAAAGAATGTTAGTTGAAATGGATTCTGCACATAGCTTGTAAAACCGGGTGTGGATGAGTTACCAATGTTTTGGTAGTAGCGAAAATTACCGTTATCTGAACCTGACATCATATCCTGATCGCCATCGTCGTCTAAATCGGCAAAGGCAACAGTTGAATTCGAAGGGAAGAAAACGAGCCCGAAGGGATTTTGCTGAAAGCTTCCGAAATTCGGTGAGCTTGCGATTCCGGTATTTTCATAATATCGGAAGTTGCCGGTGTCCGATCCTGCCATCATATCCATATCTCCATCGCCATCCAGATCAACAAAGCAGGGCGTTGAGTTTTGCGGGAAGAAGGTCAGCGAAAACGGATTTTGAACGAAAGAAGAAAATTGCTGTGCTGACAAAAAGGATATCGAAGAAGTCAACGTTGCAAGCAGTATGTACTGAAGAAAATAGGGTTGATTTTTATTCATGCTATTGCACATTTTTGTTTGGATTTGGAAGAAGAGAAATTAAACTTGGCCGATGTATTTGATGATAAAAAAATAACTGCGCGTGCGCAGTTATTTTTTTTAATGGGTTGTTTGTTTTTTCTAGTGATTGACTATCAATTTCGTTGTGTGAATTTTGTTTTCACACAAAACTTCAATCACATAAATGCCATTATCAATGCAGCCAAGGTCGAGAGTTCGCTGTGAGTTGCTGAATACTTTTTCTGAATGAACAACTCGTCCACTTAAGTCCACGATATTCAATGTCGCCTGTTGGGTGTTATTTCCCAGCTCGATCATGATGAGAGCACTATTCGAAGCCGGATTTGGATATACTCGCAATTTTTCCGGGTTATTGGGAAGTTCGGCAACACTTGAGAATATTTCGTCTGGATAAGCGTAATAATACCCCATGGGAGCCCATCCTAGATTATTGTTTTCGTGGAATTCTTCCATAGTGTTTTCCGGATCAATAACGCCATACAGTCTACCGTTGGTATCGTCGGTAGGCAATGTGACAGTGAATACGACATCTCTGTAATTCTGCGGCTGGATGGGCGGAACAACAACCGATGTTACTCCATTCACATCAGACAACATCAGTCCATCAAGTTCAGGATGTCCGAGGTAAAAACTCACCAACGATTGCTCTGATATTTCTGTTGAATAATTGAATACCCGTGCATGAATATTTACTGTAGAGCCGGGCATTGGGTTGCGGAGAAGGGGTTCTTTAATCGTGAAGTTTGGATCGGTAGCCGATGCATCATATCCTACATTGTTGTCGAGTGGTTTGGTAACCCAAATAGATCGACATTTTCTGGTATTCGTTGGAATAACATCTTGTACGCCACGCTGAATGTCTAACCTCCAGGGCAGGCTCCAGGATAAATCGTGGTTGGTGTAATCCAACTCACTACCGGGAGTATTCCAAACGTTACTTGCGCCCAACGTAGGTAAAATAGGTTCTGCTTCGTATTGGACAGAGATTCCACCACCGTTATTGAGGGAAATAAGCGGCTTGATGAAGTAGGGTGCAGTGTAGGAAGTATTGATACTTCCGAAATTCACTTGAACGGAAGTACTGGTTTCATACGAAACGCCGTGTGTCGAAAGTCCACCCCAATTGTATGCTCCTTCGATGCCGGCTTCCACTGCGCCTACCTGAAAGTCAGCAGAAGCAGATAGACCTTGATCCCATGAGGTACTCTGATCCAAACCTTGTTGCTCTGCCTGGTCGAATGTTACAGATGATGATCCGCTTGTAACATCGTAGTTATTCAAACTAATGAGGATTTCATTTCCGGAAAGGGGCGTATCATTCGGCCTTCTGTAGGAAAGTATGTTGCCGATTTCATGAGTCTCAATCAAACCATCCAGATTTTTTCCGTTAATCCAAGTCATTTGAGGTTCATTGTTAATCAATTTGGGATGAACAGAAATCAATTTCGTAGCAAATTCATTGCCTTTGAATACGTCGTATTCATAGACCACGTAATCCACTTTCGAAACGAGGTAGCTATCATCTCCATCGGCGGTTCTTTCTTCAGTAATGGTTACGGTTTGTGAGCTTGCCTGTATGTTTTCATACGATTCGCCATAGGTAGCACCCAGTTTAGCACTTACACTGCCCAGCCCGAAGGGTAAATCAAATCCGACACCTGCATATGCCCCCATGCTCCAATCGCTGTGAATGGTATTGGATACGGAAATATTCTGTGTGGTTTCTAAAAAAAGTGTAGTGCTGAAACCTTCGCAATTATCTCCGCTGCAAGCAAGATCTGTAAACACCCCGTTGATATCATCGGAGTGCACCGGAGGGGCAGATAAGATGAAAATAGGCTGTGAAATATTGCTCATGGATGTTTTTCGCTGATTCTTCACTGTATAGGCATCCCCCTGTATATCGCCATAACACATCGAGCGAATTGAGTTATCGATTCCCTGTGTCCAAAAACTTCCGAAGGTAGAATTCAAACCGGAATATCCGCTGAGTGATACATCGACGGGGATTTTTAAATCGTTGGTGGCGGAGCTTCCTGCTGATAAACGCTGCAGTGGCACGTTAGGAATTACATTTCCGTTGAGGTCAAGGTAGTCGGTCTCTTGCCAGTCGGCAAGGCTGGGGGTGTTGCAGGCCAACACGGTCGTGAACATCTCATTATTAAGGTAACCGATACCATCCCAGTACTGGTTCGATCTGTGATACACCAATAGTTCATCGCGACCGTTGTTGTCGATATCGGCGGATTCAACATCCAGATAAGCCACATTTACGCCATAACCAATAAAATCCGTGCTTTGCCAGTTTAAATCAAACTCAGGAGTATATGCAAAGGCAAGTTTTTCGAGGTAGTCTACTGCGGCTGTGGTCGGATCATCCCCCACCTGAAAGAGGTTTCTCATGATTATACTCTCACCCAAATTTTCCCAGGTTACTGCGAAAATTTCCGGTATTAAATCGCCATTGAAATCACCGACGGCTAAAGTGGGAACTCCAATATAATTAGGCCCCCAACTAACACCGAAATTTAGAGGTATGCTCGCTTTTTCGATAAATTCAACCGATGTGCCGGCGGCAGAATTGTACTGTAACTCATAAAGTGTTACATCTGATGCATCTGCAAAAACCATTTCTGGGCGACCATCTAAATTAAAATCGCCATAATCGACGTCCCATTTATCATGTGTGTCGTCCGGCTGGAAAGCGTATGGAACGACTAAGGTGCCTGTATTTGTGACAGATAAAGTTCCATCAATAAGGGCCCCTTTCCAAATTTCAACATGAACAGCTGAGCTTGTCGACGAATAATAGGCAATCCCCACTTCATCGGTACCATCGTAGTCCACGTCGATTCTTTCTAAGCGCACGCGCACAGTGCCTAGTAGATTAACATTGATGAAAGCGTAAATCAAATCATGCGTATAACCGCAAAAGGTTGATCCCGGAGAGGGAATAAGAGCTCCCGTAACAGGGTCAAACTGATAAACAATGAGTTGGATTGCATTGAATTCCCCTTCTACGGCATAGACTAATTCATCTGTATTGTCGCCATTCAGATCGGCCATCGTTGCAACTACCCCAAACCCCGGGTAGATATATCCTCCTTCTGTAACACCTGCGGCATTCGCTATCCACTCGCTCTGAACACCCTCATTCACTAGGTTATCGGATGCATCGTGATAGTTTAATTGCTTCTCAAGCAAAAGTCCGCCGGGTGAAAAATCAGGGTTTGGATACGGAATACTTTTAATATGTAAGAGGTCAAAAGTACCCACTACCGGTTTCGCTGTCATCGCAATCATCGGATTGATTCGAAGCGAATCATAGGGTAATATGATTTGGCTTTGACCGGCCATTGAAAGTAGTATCGCCATTAGAAGCATCGGGCCTTGAGATAAAGGGTACATGCATGTAGATTGGTGTTTCCGTTTTTTCATCATGAACGTTTTTGGATTTTGATTCTATAATTAGTTGCTTTTTGAAGAATTGTTTCCACTTAGTTTAACGGGAAGAAAACCTTCTGGGTAGTTCCATCCGAGTATTGATAAATGAGGATAGTATTGAATTCAAACGGTGTTTCTCTTCCCATCAAATCGAGAATGCGCACGAGTTTTTTCGGTGTATTGTTCAACTCGTTGAGGCCTACGGTTGCTTCTCTCACGCAGCGCATGGAGTGGCCTGATCCTTTGAACCATTCGTTGAAATCGGTCCATGCGAATTGAGCATAAACACCTGTATAAACTCCGTAGTCCGCATTGGACGTTGCCTGTTCTCCGGTCCAGTAAAAAGCTTTGAAGCCCATGGAAAAATCGCCGAAGGGGCCCCACGTGGTGCGCTCTTCGCTGCCTATGGCTGTGAAGCCAGATTGATTCGTGCCGCCTGTGTTGGGCGTATCCCAATGATCCACGCCTGCTTCTTTCATTTTTCCGCCGGCAACATTAGCTCCACCGAGAAACGTATGCAGCTCTTGCCATTCACTCTGCATGGGCACGTGCCAGCCCGTTGGGCATACGTTGCGTGTGTCGGCCGCAGCATACCAGTTGTACAGTTTGCCGTATGGGGTTTCATAGGTGCTATCGTTCATGAAGTGGCACCATGCACCCTCTGTTGTGGCAGCCCAAAGCGTGTTCTCGATGGCATTTGGAATCGAATCGCCGTTGGAATAGAAAGACGTTCTCAAGTTTTCAGCGAACCATTCTTGGTTACCGATGATGACGGTTCCGTATTCGTTGCCGTTTAGGTCGGTTGCTCCGCCTCCGGGAGTTTGTGCACCGGCGATGAAGGGAAGGAGTAAAAACGGAGTAAGTAGAATTTTTTTCACGGATGAGGACACTCTTTTTGGTTAGGCCGCGAAAAGTGGTATAAGAAATAGTTATCATGCAACTTTTTGGGATGAAAGTGGCCTTTTTAGGGATGAGAGCGATAAATGACTAATGACTAATGACAAATGACGAGTGATTAGTGACAAATGACGAATGACAAGTGACAAATGAGTTAACGGCTGTAATAATTCGATTAGGTCGATTTTTTCGCGAATTGTTCAGCGTTCGAAGCACAGAAAGAACTCCTCGCGCATTAGTCACTAGTCACTAGTCCTTCGTCATTAGTCATTTGCCACTCGTCACTAGTCATTAAAAAAAAAGGGAAAGACGAAAGTCTTTCCCTTTTCCATTTTTAAACTTCAGTTTACATCTTCACCACGCGCAGTGTTTGCAGGGTGTCGTTGTGCATGAGGTGAATCATGTACACGCCGTTGCTGCAGTTGCTGAGGTTGATGTCGAGTGTGTTGTTGCCTTCGATGGCTGCGCCGCTCGTGCTTGTTATGACACGGCCTTGCAGATCAACGATGCTGATTGCATACTGGCCTGAAGCGTTTGCGCTGAACGTGATGCGTGCCTCGCCCGTGGTTGGGTTTGGATACACAGCGATTGCGTTCAATGCATCGGTTGCAGTTAACAGTGTCTCCACTGTTTCTTCGGTGCGTACGCTTTCGATGCCTGCATCGGCTTCAGCTTCTTCGGAGCGCTTCACGCTTACCGATTTGGTAGAAGCAACCGAATTACCACATCCATTGTTGCGTGTTACGCTCACAGTGCCTGCCACCGTGCCCCAAGTAACCTTGATGGTGCTGGTGCCTTGGCCGAGTGTGATGGTGCAACCGGCAGGTACTGTCCAGTTGTAGGTCATGCCCGCAACGTTGGAAACGCTGAAGGTGTTGTTGGCTGTGTTCTGCGTTACTGAGCTAGGACCCGTGATAGTGCCTGGTGCAGTTGGTGCAGAATTGCCGGTGAGTGAGAGTGTGCGCAAGCTGCTTGAACCACCGCAGTTTACAGCGCGCACGCTGAGTGTACCGCTGGTGAACGTGCTTGCTACGACTACTTGAATCGAAGTACCTGTTTGCGAAGAACCGGTTACGAACGTTACGCCTGTTGGCAACGCCCAGGTGTAGCTGGTTGCACCGGTTACAGCAGCAATGCTATACGTCTGCGTGCTGTTTTTGCACGGAGCCGCAGCACCGCTTATAGCAGCAGGAGAAGCAGGAGCTGCTTGCTTAGCAATCGACTTGGTTTTGTCGCTGCTTGAACCCGAGCAGTTGTTGGCTTTCACTTTCAACGTTCCTGAAGTGAACGTGCCGGCATAGGCTACCGTCATGCTTGTACCACCTTGAGCTGATACGAGTGTTGCGTTGGTTGGCGCTGTCCATGTGTAGGAAGTAGCACCTGCAACAGCAGCAATGGTATACGTCACAGAAGTGCTCGGACACACCGATGCGCTTCCGTTGATGGTACCCGGTGTTGCCGGTTTAGGAATCACGTTTACCGTAACAGGCACGCAAGCCGTCAATCCGCATGCACCACCTACCGAACGCACATAATACGTTTTGGTAGAGTTTGGACTCACGGTGAATGTTGAAACGGTAGTATTAGTACCATCATCATCGTTATCGCACTCATCGTCCCAGCGCCATTGTGCACCCGGAGAAAGCGAACCGATAACGGTAAGCGTAACAGGGCTACCCGCGCAAATGGCTGTTGTGCCTGCGCTGCTGGTTACACCTGTAGCACCGCACTGACTGTTTACGGTAATTGTTGCACATGCTGTTGTGTTGCATGTTCCTTCAGCGCGCACGAAGTAAGTCGTGTTTGCAGATTGCGAAACGCTGATCGAAGCGCCAGTACCAACCAAGGTACCACCGCAAGAACCCGTGTACCATTTCCATGAAGCACCTGTGCCGAGTGAACCACCGTTTACGCTGAGCGTAAAGTTGACACCTGCTGTGGCGAAGGCTACAGAAGAAGTGATCGATGTTGGAGCAGTGCTCACTGCATTCGCCGTTGGCGTAACGCTCGCTGAAGTAGCTGAGCATCCTGCAGCATTGGTTACGGTAACCGACACCGGAGTGGTATTGCTTACAGAGATTGTTTGTGTTGAAGAACCTGTAGACCACAGGTAGCTGCTGTAACCTGCACCTGCATCAAGCGTTGTTGAGCCACCTGCACAGAATGCAAGTGTGCCGCTGATGGCCGGCGTTGGCAACGGATTAATCGTCAAGTCCAACGACACGATGCTATCGCAACCGGCGGTGTTGGTGCCTGTCCATGTTGGAAGATTGCCTGCACCTGCACCGAAAATACCTCCGGTGTTGTTCGTTGAGCTCGTGTAAGTTGTACCGTGCCATTCATAAGAACCACACGCAACGATCGTTTCAGTAGTATACGAAGGTTGGTTGATCGTCAAGTTCAACGTCACGATGCTATCGCAACCGGCGGCGTTTTGGCCTGTCCACGTTGCGGTGTTGTTTGAGCTGGTGTAGGTGTTACCGTGCCACTCATAAGAACCACACGCAACGATTGGTTCGGTAGATGTGCTTGGATGATTAATCGTTAGATTAAGTTCTTCGGATATGCATGCATTTATTGTTCCCGTAGAAACCACAAGGTTGTCAACCGTAACGAAATCATTCGAAGTCGCTATGGTTATACTTCTAATAAATGCGCCATGAGAAACAAATCCGCCAAAGCTGTTGGCCGTAGTTGTATAGAATGACTGAGAGCTACCATCAGACAAAGTCAGCGTAATTGTTCCAGAAACGGTTGCAAATCCACCATTTGTTACAAAGAAGTTAGCACCGACCGAAGTGACACCAGGGTTAAATGAAATGGTCAGAGGTGCAATCGTGAAAGTACTAAGAGTCATGCTTCCGCCTGATGGTTGAGTATACGATCCACCTGGGGTAGCACTTGCAGTCCACGAGAGTGAGCCTTGACCAAAACTCCCGGTTAAAGTACCTTGTGGACCTGATGAATACGACTCAAATGTCTCAGTAGCTGAAAGCGTGTAGCCTGCAGCTGAAACTGCCGACGTGAGTCCACTCAATGAGTTGAAAAAGACAGTCTCGCCTGCATTCACGATGTGTGTTCCAGAAGTAGTGTAGGTCTGTCCGTTTACCGGCCAGGTGTAAGAATCACAAGCTTCGATGGTTGTGGTGTTCACGGTAAATGGCGTAATCGTCAAGTCCAACGACACGATGCTATCGCAACCGGCGGCGTTGGTGCCTGTCCATGTTGGAAGATTGCCTGCACCTGCACCGAAAATACCTCCGCTGTTGTTCGTAGAGCTGGTGTAAGTTGTACCGTGCCATTCGTAAGAACCACACGCAACGATTGTTTCGGTAGTGTACGAAGGTTGATTCACCACAACGGTTGCACTTTCAGAGGTGCTACAGCCATTGCTGTTGGTGACCACAACGGTATAATTGCCTTCAGCGGTTGCTGTATACGTGGCATTGGTAGCACCTGCTATATCGCTGCCATTCAGCTTCCATTGATACGAGGTGATGGTAACATCAAATCCGCTCACGGGAACAGGTGTGTTTTTAGTCACATTGGTTCCATCGCCCAATTGGCCAAAGCCATTCCAACCCGTTGCCCAAACACTGCCGTCATTCTTTAAAAACAAGGAATGCACCTCTCCCCCTGCAATGGCCGTGATGCCGCTTAAACTGCTCACGGGAATAGTTGTATTTTTCTGCTCATACGTTCCATCGCCCAATTGTCCAAAGAAATTTCCCCCCGTTGCTCGCACAGTGCCGTCATTCTTTAAAAACAAGGAGTGACGCCTTCCCCCCGCCATGGCAGTTATGCCGCTCAGTCCGCTCACTTGAACAGGAGTGTTTTTATTCACATACGTTCCATCGCCCAATTGACCATTGCTATTCCATCCCGTTGCATACACGGTGCCGTCGTTCTTTAAAAACAAGGAATGCATCTCTCCCCCTGCAATGGCCGTTATGCCGCTTAGTCCGCTCACTTGAACAGGAGTGTTTGAATCCATATTGGATCCATCGCCCAATTGGCCATAGGTATTTTCACCCGATGCCCAAACTGTGCCGTCGTTCTTTAAAAACAAGGAATGAAATGCTCCCACCGCAATGGCCGTTATGCCGCTCAGTCCGCTCACTTGGACAGGTGTGTTTGTAGTAGAATTGTTTACCAATTGACCGGCATAGGCAGTAAGCCCCGTTGCCCACACGGTACCGTCATTCTTTAAAAACAAGGAATGATTAAATCCAGCAGCAATGGCCGTGATGCCGCTAAGTCCGCTCACTTGAACAGGTGTGTTTGTATCCATATTGGATCCTTCGCCCAATTGGCCAAAGTTATTCAAACCTGTTGCCCACACGGTGCCGTCATTCTTTAAAAATAAGGAATGATTTGCTCCCCCCACCATGGCCGTTATGCCGCTTTGTCCGTTCACTTGAACAGGTGTGTTTTTAGATACATTGGTTGAATCTCCCAATTGGCCATTGTCATTCCAACCGGTTGCCCAAACACTGCCGTCGTTCTTTAAAAACAAGGAATGATATATTCCCTCCTCAATAAGACTTGCCCCGGCGCCACTGGTGGCATTGGCGCTGAGAACGGTATTGCCACCGGCACAGAAAGTAGTATTGCCGGTGATGGTTGCGGTTGGGGCGCTGTTAATCGTCAAGTTCAACGTCACTATGCTATCGCAACCGGCGGCGTTTTGGCCTGTCCATGTTGCGGAGTTGTTGGAGCTGGTGTAGGTGGTGCCGTGCCATTCGTAAGAACCACACGCAACGATTGTTTCGGTAGTGTACGAAGGTTGGTTAATCGTCAAATCCAACGACACGATG
>CALQJP020000036.1 GCA_943330925.2 Chryseobacterium gleum | reverse complement strand
GCATCGAATTGAGCTGTTGCAAAATCACCGAAAACCAATTCGATTTTCAAATGCTTCGCGCGGCCACGCAATACGTCTACGGTTTGAGGGAATACTTCATTGTCTACAAAATAGCGGTTGGCTCCTGCTTGTTCTTTTTCCTTTGAAAGACTGTGGAAGAAGAGAATCATAGCTTCTGCAGCAGCTGTTCCTTCGTCGAGCAATGAGGCGTTCGCAATGGGCAGCGCTGTAAGTTCTGTAACCATGGTCTGGAAATTCAGAAGCGCTTCCAAACGGCCTTGTGCTATTTCAGCTTGGTAAGGCGTGTAGGCTGTATACCATCCCGGGTTTTCCAATACGTTGCGCAAAACAACGGTTGGCACCAGGGTGGGGTGGTATCCCAAACCGATGTAGCTCTTGTTGACTTTATTTTTCGCCGCCTTTTCGCGCATCAGCTGCAAGAACTCGTGCTCTGCAAGCCCGTCGCCAATAGCGAGTGGCTGAGCACTGCGAATGCCAGAAGGCACGGTTTGATCGATAAGTTGTTCGAGGCTTGAAACTCCGATGGTTTCCAGCATGTGTTTCACTTCGTGCGGGCGAGGACCCATGTGTCGTGCCGCAAAGGATGTACTTGACATAGTGTTAGCGTTGATGGATGCGCAGAGCATCCGTTTGAAAATTATTATTGAATTTCCCTTTTGTTTCTGCGGTAAAACCAATTCTCGCAGTCACGGTTCAAATATAGATGTATGAACACGCTGCACACAACACACATTTTTCAGGATTAATGCGCTTACAATCCTAATTTCGCCACCATGGCAGAAGCCGTTCACATACCCACCGGTATTTCTCGCGAAGAGACCTATCGGTCGCTTACACCTCAACTCAAGGCCTTGCTTAGCGGAGAAACCGACGCAACGGCCAATGCGGCCAACTTCACCGCTCTGTTGAGCACAGCTTTCCGATTTCACTGGGTGGGTTTCTATTGGGTGCGAGAGCAAGAGCTGGTGCTTGGCCCATTTCAAGGGCCCATTGCTTGCACGCGCATTGCAAAAGGAAAGGGCGTTTGTGGAACAGCCTGGGAACGAAACGAAACCATCGTGGTGCCCGATGTCGATGCCTTTCCAGGGCATATTGCGTGCAGTGCACTATCGAGGTCGGAAATAGTAGTGCCGGTGCGAAGCAAATCGGGAGAGGTAATCGGAGTGCTTGATTTGGACAGCAGCAACTTGGCAGATTTCTCGGAGGTAGATCAACGGTTTTTGGAAGAATGGGTTTCCCATTGGGTGGAGGCGTGCAATGCATAATGTGTTTAGGTACATATTCGTTTTCTGCATCACTGCACTTGTTGCCGGCTGCGCACAGGTACGACCTATTTCGGGTGGTGAAAAAGACACAACGGCACCCGCAGTTATTGCTTCTTCTCCGCTGGCAAACTCAATACGCTTTACCGGCAATGGTTTCGAGTTGGTTTTTGACGAGTATGTTCAGTTGCGTGATTTGCAGAAGGAACTGCTGGTATCGCCTCCATTGAAAAAATCACCGAAAGTAAAAGTGCGTCAACGATCGGTTGAGGTTTCATGGAGTGATACACTCCACGCGCAAACAACCTATATCTTTCAGTTTGGCAAGGCCATAACCGATTTGAATGAGTCGAATGTCCTGAACGATTTTTCCTTTGTTTTTTCTACCGGCGACCAGCTCGACTCGATGCATTGTGAAGGGCATGTGGTTGATGCATTTACGGATAAACCCGCATCGGGAATCAAGGTGCTGTTGTTTGATTCTCTGCGGCATGTTTTTGCGACGGAGACAAGGCCTGCATACTTTGCCCGGACCGATGAAAAGGGGCGTTTTAGGTTTGACTATTTGCGCAGCGGACAGTATGTGCTTTGCGCGCTCACGGATGAGAACGGCAACAATCATTTCGACATCGGTGAGTCGATTGACTGGCGCACCGATATTCAAACACAGCTCTTCAGCGACTCGAGCAATCAATCCTTGCAGATAAGCAGCCCTCGCGATACGGTGGCTCGAAGTTTTGACTACCTCACCGACTCATCGGGAGTTCTGAAGTTTAGTTTCAAACCTTGGCTGAAGCCGATTCGCGTAGATGCATTGAACGGCGATTCTATTGTTCAATGGATGAGCTCCGACACGCTCTTTGCCGCGGCCTTTCGAGGATGTTCCGGTCGCACCGGGGTTGCAGTTCGTTGCGGAGAGACTGTGTTAGACACATTGACACTGGAACGCAAGTCGGATGACCTGTCCGTGGTTAAGTTGACGCATTCTGCGAGCCCGAAAATGCAAGCTAATGAGCCATTGGTCATTCAATACAAGCGCCCTATCGCCGCGGTTGTTGATTCCTTGTTGAAGTGCTACGCCGACAGCGTGGAGACAAAGGTGTTTTCGGAGCCGGTCAATCCGAGCATGCGGGAGCTGCGAATGAACAGAAAACCGGGCGCCTCATACCACCTGGTTGCCCTGCCGGGATGGATTACCGACGATTGCGGAGAAACCAACGACACGCTCGAGTTGTCGTTTTCCGTTTATGATTTGAAGGACTTGGGATCGCTTCGTTTTAAGCTTCCTGATATTGTTGTGAGCGCACCTCATTTTTTTCAATTAATGGATCGATCCGGGCGAGTAGTGTTCACCGCTAACCCAGTCAACGCAGCTGAGTTTTCAATTGAACAACTTATTCCCGGCGATTACACAGCAGTTGTTTGTGAGGATGCGAATCAGAATGGTTTGTACGACCCTTTGATCCTTGCGCCCTTTCAGCAAGGTGAGCGCAACCATGCTTGTGCGAAGCCCATACAAGTAAGAGCAAACTGGGAGGTTGTGATCGATTGGCCCTCCTGGGAGAAGTGAGATTTTGAGTGGCCAGGCAGATGAACCCCTCTTGCAATTGCGAAGTCACCCGCTGGTGATGTTTTCCAAACCTAGAACTGGAAGTAGGTTCGTTTCTTATTTTTCATCTTGCCTTTTTCAGCGCACACTTTTTTGTGGTTGTGCTGCGCATCTCGGTCGCCGAGTTGAGCGCTTTCATTCCAATCATTGCACGCACCATCAAGGTCGTGAAGGTAATAGAGTACTTCGCCGCGGTAATAGAGCACCTCTGAAACGAAATCGATGCTTTCCAGGCGAAGTTCTGAAAGGAGTTCAAGAGCTTGCTCGTATTGCCCCATGCCAATAAGAAGTACCGCCATGTGAAACTTGGCGCGCAACAATTTAGGGTTGCATTGCAATGCGCTTTGAAAGTCTTCCAGAGCAAGATTGGTCTTATTCAGTTCGGCCATGTTTGCCGCCCGCAGGTAATATGCATCTGCATAGGCTGTATCGATCACCAGTGCCTCATCGAGGTAGCGAAGGCTCGACTTGTTTTCCATGTTCATATACTCTATGGTCGCAAGCCAATAATAGGAGCGGGCATCTTCGGGGTGGTACTCGAGGAAGTGCATCAGATCGATGCGCGCAGACTCATACATCATGAGTGACACCTTGCAAATCCCGCGATTTAAAAAAAGCTCGTCGTTGGAATAACCATTTATTCGAGCCCGATCATAGTCATCAAGTGCTTCGGTGAAGTGTCCGAGTTTATGATGGGCGTTGCCTCTGCAGTAATAAGCCTCAGCTGCGTATTCACCACCAATGGCGACTGTTGCCGCGCTGATAGCCTGGTCGTATCGCCCGGCTTCGTAGTGCTGCTCAGCGATAGCCAACGGTGATTGCCCGCGCACTAAGAGCGCGCCGGCACCTAAACAAAAAAAGAAAAAAGTGCGAAGGGTGAACATGTGTTCAGGTATACGATAGGCATGTGCCTTTGGGTTACAAAAAAGCCGCCCGAAGGCGGCTTCCATTAAATCTGTTTGATTTTTATTTTCTGTCCAACGGCGAGCTTATTTTCTTTAAGCCCTTTGTTGAGGTGTTTTATTTCATTTACAGTCACACCCTTTGCGTTTGCTATTTTCGTGAGTGTATCTCCCTTTTGGATAGTGTAGTACTTGTACTTCGCGGGGGCAGCAGTTTTTTCTGGTTGTGCAGCCGGCTTGGCTTCGACTTGTTTTTTAGCCGGCACATCGGTCGATTGCTGGTAGTTTTCTTCTTCGCCCGACTCGCTGTTTTGGGCTACATCGGCTGCCGGCTTTTCTTTTACGGTTTCGTTCGGCTTATCCTCGTAAATCACTTTTTTCGTGCGGGCCTGTACCTTCAGAGTTTGTCCGGGCACTATGCGTGAATTCTTAATCTTATTCCATTTTCTCAAGTCGGCAAGGCTCACATTGTATTTATCGGATATGGTTCCGAGCGACTCTCCTTTGCGCACTGTATGCGACTTCCAGGTTGTTTCCCAAACAACTTTGCCGGGCTGGCCTTCGGGAGCGTTGTTGGTGCTGGCAACCAATGCGGGTTCTACCATCTTGATTTCGCTTTGAGCATACACGAGCTCTTCGTTGGCCATGAATAGACCAACTTTGTTGACCGGCAAAATGAGATAATGCTTGTTGCCATTGGCGGGAACTTCTTTCAGTTTATAGGTTCCGTTTAAAAAAGCGATGTCCTGAACAGGCATATCAACAACCTTTGACAAGGCTTGGAAATCGATACGTTTGGTAACGCCCACGGTATCGGTTTCATAGAAGGTGATCAGCGGCTTTGTTGGATAAATGTTGTATTCAGAAGCGTAGCCCATCACATAGTTCACAGCAATGAATGCGGGAACATAGCCCTGTGTTTCTTTTGGCAGGAATGGCTTAATGGACCAAAAATCGCGTTTGCCACCTGAACGGCGTATGGCTTTGTTGACATTGCCCGGGCCGCTGTTGTATGCGGCAAGAGCCAATTGCCAATCGCCGAATGTTTTATACAACGACTTCAAATAGCGACAAGCAGCATCTGTTGATTTGTAGGGATCGAAGCGTTCGTCCTGGTAGCTTGTCACATCGAGGCCGTACATTTTACCGGTGCCTACCATGAATTGCCACAACCCTCCGGCGCCTGCGCGGGAGATGGCCACCGGATTGAGCGCCGACTCAACAATGGCGAGGTACTTCATTTCGAGCGGTATGTCGTATTTGGCCAGGTATTCTTCAAACATGGGGAAGTACAACTCAGACATGCCCAATACTTTCTTCGAAATATCGCGTCTGCGCACCGCATAGAGATCGATAAATCCTTGAACAGTGCTGTTATAAACCAAATTGAAGGGTGTGTTGCGGTCAAGCACAGCCATGCGGCTGGCAACAACTTCAGGAGTGAAGGTTGGAACCGTTTCAGGCGAGTAGCCAAAGGCGTTCAGAAGACACTCGTCGGAGCTGAAACAATAATGGTTCAGGTATCCCGCAACCAAAATGTTGTCGATTTCCACCAACTCAGGGTCATCCGGACGAATAGCAAGCTGAGGTATGGTGTCGCCGATTGATACCGCTGCGCCTGCAAGCGAAAGAGACATCAATAGGGCTAGGATTGCGTACTTTGTCATGATTTCCCGGGTTTTCGTTTTCAGAGTTTGAGCCGCCGAAGCGCCTGCCATCTCTTGAACTGATTTAAAGAGTCCAAATTGTGGAATAACTCAGTATTCCCGACAATTGGTGTCTGAGGTTATCAACACAGCACTGCGTATTGATGCTTACTACCTACGCTAGAACGACGATAGTACTATTTGGTTTCGGATTTTCCCTTTTCTTCAGTTGACTCACCCTTACTGGCGTTCTTGAATTCTTTAACGCCCTGACCAATTCCTTTCATCAAATCCGGAATTTTTTTAGCACCGAAGAGGATAATAATTGCGAGCAAAATCCAGAGCCATTCTTTTCCTTGTATTCCCATTTTCTAGAGTTTTTTCCCGTGCGGGGTGTCAAATATACAGTGTTTACTCCTTGTTTTTCTTCTCACTCAATGATTACATTATCAATCAGCCTCACACCACCCACATAGGCTGCCACGAGCATAACCGTTTTTTCTTGGGTCCAGTTCAATACAGGCTCCAGGTCGCTCGCTTGAACGAGTGCACAATATTCCGTTTCTAGATTAGGAATTGAGTTCAGGCTCTGCTGCGCTTCTTTTTCGAGTTCTGATGGATTAAGGCTTCTGCCTGTTTTCTGAGCTCCAAGTAGCACGCGGCTGATGTGAATCGCTGTTGCTCGCTCTTGGTCGTTCAAGCGCATGTTGCGACTGCTCATTGCAAGGCCGGAAACTTCGCGGATGGTGGGCGCCGCAATAATCTCAATGGGCAAACCCTCGTCGAGGGTCATGCGGCGTATGAGGGCGAGCTGCTGGAAATCCTTCTCGCCAAAAAAAGCTTTATCGGGAGAAACGGCAGCGAATAGTTTTTTAACAATGGTGAGCACGCCATCAAAGTGGCCGGGCCTGAAGTGTCCCTCCAAGCTGTTGCTCAATGCTCCATAGTCCCAATGCCGTGTTTGTTCTCTCGGGGTATACATTTCATTCACTTCAGGGCAAAAAACCACGTGACAACCGGACTCTTCCAGCGCTTTGAGGTCTGCCTGCAGTGTTCTCGGGTATTTCAGCAGGTCGTCGGGGTTATTGAATTGCGTTGGATTCACAAAAACGGAGGCTACAACGAGGTCGCAGCGACTAGCGGCAAGCTCTATTAAAGATTGATGGCCTGCGTGCAATGCACCCATAGTGGGCACAAATCCTATGGTTAAGCCCTGTTCCTGCTGAGAAATCACCCAACTGTGGATTTGGCTAATGTGTTCGATTACAGTGAGTGACACGGTTTTATCAAAAAATGTGAGGGTCCAAATGTAATTGTTTGGAAAATCTGAGGAAATATTATTACTATCTTTGCACTCGCTTTAGTTACCTATAAATTATAGCATGAGCAACAAAACGAAAATCTTATACGTCTCTCAGGAGATTCTTCCTTTTACTTCAGAAACCCCAACCGCTCAACAAAGTCGCTCACTTCCTCAAGCCGTCCACGAAGGTGGAAAAGAAACCCGGATCTTTATGCCCCGGTATGGTAAAATCAACGAGCGTCGCCATCAATTGCACGAAGTGATCCGTTTGAGCGGAATGAATTTGATTATAGACGATACTGACCACCCGCTTATCATTAAGGTGGCCAGCATTCCACAAATCAGACTTCAGGTGTACTTTATTGACAACCAGGAGTTTTTTCACCGCAAGGCGTTTTTCCATGACGAGGACATGAACATGTTCCCGGACAACGACATGCGAATGATATTCTTCACGAAGGGTGTTCTGGAAACCGTAAAGAAGCTGGGCTGGACCCCCGATGTGATTCACTGTCACGGCTGGTTTACCTCTCTTATGCCTCTTTACGTGAAGCAGCTTTACAAACGCGACCCACACTTTGCGGACGCGAAGGTTGTTACTTCGGTTTACGCAGACACTTTTGAAGGAAAGCTGGACAGCAAGATTGCTAAAAAGATTTCTTTCGATGGTATAGCGATGGACCAAATGGAACACCTGAAGAATCCAACCTACGAAAACCTTACAAAACTTGCTCTTCAGCATTCTGATGGAGTGATCATGGCTGAGCAAGGCACAATGCCTTCGCTGGAAACATATTGCAACAGCATTGATTTACCTGTATTGAAGCCGTTCAATGAATTGGATCAGTTGAGCGCCACTGATGAGTTTTATGATTCTATTGTGTTGGGAAAGACCGAGCTCGTTGATTAAGCAGAATTACCATCCTAAGTTCAATATGGAAAGCCTCAAGCAATTGGGGCTTTTTCTCGTTTGCGCAATTCTCGTGTTGGCCGGTTGTAAAAAGCCCGATGAGAGCCTGGGTGAAAACATCCAGCCAATAGACGATTTGTTATACGTTGCAGTAACCGATTCCTTTCAACTGCAAATAAGCACCGAGCGCGTCGATTCGTTGCGGACCGATTTGTTTGCGAATGTGCTGGTGGGCAATTACGTGGATGATCAATTTGGAGCCGTGAAGTGTCGGGGAGTTATGCAGTTTGCACCGGATGCTAATGCGGATCCGCTGCCCGATAACGTAGAGGTTTTTTCTGTGGACTTGAAGCTGGCATACCAGCCGGAGGCCTACGGCAACAATGCACCCATGTATTTTCAGGTGCAACAATTGAGTCAGCCGATCTATCTTGACTCAGCGTATTACAACCATGATTTGCCATCGCGCAGTCTCCAAAACCTGATTTTAGGTGGACAGGAAACCCAATCGACCCGATCGGAATACGCTTCGGTTCTTTCTACAGGCACAATAGAATACCTGACGCTTAAGTTGCAGCCCACCTTCGGACAGTTTTTGCTCGCTTCCGATAGCGCTCTAGCCAATTTCGATTCGTTCGCCCAGTATTTCAATGGCTTGGCAATTAGTTCTTCCACCATGGATGGTCGGGTGGTGAGTTTTGCGACCATCAATTCTTCGCTAACAGTCTACTACCGGTATATGGGTGAGAACCGGATGAACATCGGTTCCTACACGTTCAAATACACCTCCGCTTGCGAGGCATACTCTGTTGTTGAGCATCAGTATTTTGGCAGCGCTCTGCAATCGCTCACAGTCAATAATCCACTGATCGATGAGCAAGCGGCCTATCTGCAAGGAGGGGGAGGAACGCGCGTGCGGGTTGATTTAAGCGATGTGTTGTGGATGCGTGATTTGCCTAGCACAATTATCAATAAGGCCGAATTGGTGGTGCCGTTCGACACCGACACCAAGTTTGGACAGCTCGATAGCGTCAATGTGGTGTATGAAATATCGGATGGTGTGTATGCTCTTACAGCCGACTTCGGAAGGAATGCCGGAGGTAACTTTCGGAGGTCGCCAGGCTACTATCGCTTCAACATTACGAACCATGTGCAAAGTTTGCTTTCGGGTGAAATTGAAAATTCGAAAATGCTTATGGTGGCGAGCCCTCGTGTAGCAGGTGCATACAACTCACTCGGCGTGCGCAGAAGTGTGTTGCGCGGCCCGTCATACAGCGACGATGATACGCGCAATACGCGCCTTGTAATCACATACAGTTATTAGACTTGTTTTCATTTACTTTTGTTTAGACTTAAACCTTATCAGCCATGTGTGGAATTGTAGGATTTATTGGTAGTCAGCAGGCATACCCCATTTTAATAAAGGGCCTC
The DNA here is from genome assembly GCA_943330925.2 of Chryseobacterium gleum. Taxonomy (GTDB): domain Bacteria; phylum Bacteroidota; class Bacteroidia; order Flavobacteriales_D; family Sanyastnellaceae; genus JAIBBG01. The sequence goes on along the minus strand of CALQJP020000036.1, from coordinate 3,286 downwards.
AAGAGGCTAGAATATCGCGGTTACGACAGTTCCGGGGTTGCGATGATCGAGAATCAAAATTTTAATCAGTATAAATGTAAAGGCAAGGTAGCCGACCTCGAAGCACTTGTGAAGGGGAAGGATATCGACGGCACTATTGGAATTGGCCATACCCGTTGGGCAACCCACGGTGTGCCCAACGACGTGAATGCGCACCCGCATATGTCGGGTGATGGTTATTTGGCCTTGATCCACAATGGCATTATTGAAAATTATGCGACCTTGAAAGAGGCTCTTATGGAGCAGGGGCATGTTTTTAAAAGCGATACCGATACCGAAGTGCTTGTGCATTTCATTGAAGATATCATGACCAAAACAGGCTGCGACTTGTTTGAGGCCGTGCGTGTCGCTTTGTGTGAAGTGGTTGGTGCGTACGCCATTGTTGTAATGGACCGCCGCCACCCCGATCGTTTGGTTTGTGCCAAAAAGTCGAGCCCGCTCGTTATCGGAATCGGTGCTGAAGGCGACTATTTCATCGCTTCTGATGCCACTCCGTTTATCGAATACACGAAGAACGTTGTGTATCTGGAAGACGAGGAGGTAGCGCTGATTGATCGCAAAACCGGCTTGAAAATCGTTACCATCCAGAATCAGCAGAAGGATCCCTACATCCACGAACTCGAGCTGAAGCTCGAAGCGATTGAGAAGGGAGGCTACGATTCGTTTATGCTCAAGGAAATTCACGAGCAACCCCGCTCTATCAACGACTCAATTCGCGGCCGTCTCAATTTGAATCACGGCATGCTCAAAATGAGCGGCATTGATCGTCATGAAGAGATCTGGATGAATGCCAACCGCATCATCATCGTGGCGTGTGGTACATCATGGCACGCCGGGTTGGTTGCAGAATATCTGTTTGAAGAGTTTGCCCGCATACCTACCGAGGTAGAATACGCATCAGAATTCAGATACCGGGATCCGATCATTCAGCCCGGTGACATTGTAATTGCTATTTCGCAATCGGGCGAAACGGCCGACACCCTTGCAGCGATTGAGTTGGCAAAGGACAAGGGGGCGTTCATTTTTGGCGTATGCAACGTAGTAGGCTCAACGATTTCACGAGCTACACACTCGGGAGCATATACGCATGCAGGCCCCGAGATTGGAGTAGCATCGACCAAGGCGTTTACCGCTCAGGTTGCTGTACTTTATCTCATTGCGTTGTCGGTTGCCGACAAGCGAGGCACCATTACCAAAGATCGCCTGCACCGCCTCATGGCAGAGTTGAGCACCATACCGGATAAGGTGGAGGAAGTGCTAAAGACCAATGCCTTGGTTGAGTCGATTGCTGAGATTTATAAAGATCACCGCAACGCGCTTTACTTGGGTCGCGGCTATAGCTTCCCTGTAGCATTGGAAGGAGCGTTAAAGTTGAAGGAGATTTCCTATATACACGCTGAAGGCTATCCGGCTGCTGAAATGAAGCACGGCCCGATTGCATTGATTGATGAAGAAATGCCTGTGTTTGTGATAGCCACCCAGGGTCATTCCTACGAAAAGGTGGTGAGCAACATTCAGGAAGTGAAGGCTCGTAAGGGAAAGATTATCGCCATTGTAACTGCGGGTGACAAAACCGTGAGTGAACTTGCCGATCATTCCATTGAAATTCCGAAAACCGATGATAGTTTGGTTCCAATTGTATCTGTAATACCGCTTCAACTGCTTTCTTACCACGTAGCGGTGATGCGCGGATGCAACGTAGACCAGCCGCGAAACCTAGCCAAGAGCGTCACTGTAGAGTGATTTTGAGGTTATTAACAAATTCACAACCCCATTGTTGAAAAACTCGGGTTTTTGTGATGCGAGCAAAAATATTTCATCGGATGTTTGTCTGTACAAATCCAAAATTCAATTACATGAAAAAAGTAGTTTTGTTTATCGCACTGGTTGCCACTTCGGTGGTAGGTGTGCAAGCTCAGAAGTTTCAAGGTGGTGAAAAAAACCTTGAAGTGGAGTTTAACCCATTCGGAGGTTCTCCGATTGGTATGCCAAACGGTTTCCGTTTCCGTATGTTCAACAGTGAGAGCAGCGCTATCCGCATTGGCTTCAACATTGGTGGAACAAACAACAATGAAGTTTACTCACAGCAAGACAAGACCGAGGGTTCTGACGGTGCTGTTGTAATTCTTCCAGAGTTGAACCAGTCTATGCAGACATTCAATTTCGGAATCCGTCCGGGTTACGAAATGCACTTTGCAGGTACCGATCGTTTGTCACCATACGTAGGTGCTGAATTGTTGTTCGCTATGGAGAGCTCAACGCTTACTCGTGAGTTCCACAATGCTAATAATGCTGATGATGTTACTAAGCCAGAAAACTGGCAGACTTGGGACATGTCTGTGAAGAACGGTTCTAGCACTTTCGGTTTGAATGCTGTGGCTGGTGTTGATTTCTATTTCGTAGACAATTTCTACCTCGGTGCTGAAATCAACTTAGGTTTCCGCAACACTTCTTACAAAGATCGTGAGACAACTGCAGGCAACGAAGATGCTTGGAAATACAGCGCAGCACAATTGGATCCAGATTTCTATCAAGCTACATGGAATGCTGAAGAAACTGCTATCGAGTACCAAACTATCATCGGTCCTGGCGACCCAAGCCCTATCACTAATCCAAATGGCACAAGCCCAACGAAGAATTCAGGCTGGGGACCAAACTTCCAATCTACCCTCCGTTTGGGTTGGTTGTTCTAATGTAAACACTGCAATTGAGATATTAAAAGGGCTGCCGCGAGGCGGCCCTTTTTGTTGTCTTTTATCAAATGCGAGAATTCTTAAGCTGTAATAAGCATGAGGCGAGCCGCGCATGTGGTCTTCCTCATTCGACATCTTCTTTTAATCCTTTACTTTGCCGGTATGAAATTGAGATTGAAGTTATTCTTCTGTCTGTTCTGCGCAACCATTGGTGTGACTAAGGCTCAGCATGTTGTGTTGAATGAACAGGATGTTCGTGTGGCCAACGGTGAAGCTTCGCTAACCGCAGTAATCGACCAGCCGGGCCCTGTAGTTGGTTGTGGCCAACCCGTAACGCTCACAGCAACCATAACCGGCGCCTCGGAAATCAGTTGGAAGCGCAACGGGGAGTTCATTACAGGAGCTACCACCAATACGTTTGTCGCCAATCAGTCGGGTATTTATACGGTTGTGGTAGTGTCGCTGCTTTGTCAATTGGAATCGGCGCCTGTTGAAGTCATTTTGGAGTCGCCGCTGAGCGCGTCAATACTAACGCCGCTGGGCACTATGGCTTG
>CALQJP020000035.1 GCA_943330925.2 Chryseobacterium gleum | reverse complement strand
TCTGCATACCCGCGCATGATTACAGCATCACCATCTTGGATAAATGCGCGCTGCGAGCCGTCGTTCATTGCAACAGGCTTCGTTCCTTTCCAAGCAATCTCGAGCATGCTTCCATACGAACCCTCATGAGGCCCGCTGATGGTGCCGCTTGCCATCATGTCGCCACAGCGAATGTTACACCCGTTTACGGTGTGATGGGCCAGTTGCTGAGTCATGTTCCAATACATGTGTTTGTAGTTGCTGTTCGAGACAACTGTTTCCTGGGCATTCTCCGGCTTGATAGCCACTTGCAGATTGATGTCGATGTTCTTCTTGCCTTCGTATTCCAGGTAAGGCAGCACCTTCGGCTCTTGAACGGGGCCGGGCACTCGAAACGGTTCTAGTGCATCCAACGTAACCACCCAAGGCGATACAGTTGATGCAAAGTTCTTGGCCAAAAACGGTCCTAGGGGAACATATTCCCAACGCTGAATATCGCGCGCGCTCCAATCGTTGAAGAGCAACATTCCGAAAATATAGTCGTCTGCTTCAGCGGTTGTTATGCGTTGACCGAGAGGTTTTCCATCAAACGTTACAAAGGCCATTTCCAATTCGAAGTCGAGTTGCTTCGTGGGTCCGAAGGTGGGCTGTGTTTCATCGCTTGCATTCACCTGCCCCATGGGACGATGAATGGGTGTACCGCTAATAACAATGCTGGAAGCCCTTCCGTGATATCCAACGGGCAAATGTTTCCAGTTGGGCAGAAGCGCTTTGGCCGGGTCGCGAAACATGGTGCCCACATTTCTCGCATGATCCTCGCTGCTGTAGAAGTCGGTATAGTCGCCAACAGTAATAGGCATTAGAAGTTGCACCTCGTCCTGGCGAAACAACACCTGGCGCACATGGTGCTCTTTGTCGCGCAGGTCGGGCATATCGCTTCGAAGCAATTTCGAAACACGATTGCGCAATTCGCGCATGGCTTGCTTACCATGTCGCATGCAACGATTCAAGGTTGGGCTCACCATATCTTCCAACGTGAAAGGCAGGTTCTCCAAATAACCCATCACGTGCAGTGCCTTCAAATCGATGAGCTGTTCACCAATTGCACAACATACGTGCGGAAACTGGCTTTCGGTGCGAAACACTCCGAAAGGCAAGTTTTGTATTGGGAAATCGGAACCTTCGGGCACATGCACCCATGAGCGCAGGGAAGGATCGTTTGCTTTAATTTCTACCATAACCAAGGATTTGAGACAAACTTACACCGAAAGCAACCAACGAAACACAAGTAGAATTACCTTCGGGCAATCCGAAAATCATGAAACACATTGCCGTTATTCTGGGGTTTCTTCTTTTGGCAGCGCATACTACCGTTTGCCTGTGGAATGCTTTTCGAACAGACGGTTCTAGGCCTGTGTCGATTGTGAAGTATGCACAACCGCTTTTCAAGCAGCCCTGGAGTGAAGTCGGATCCGACCATTCAACCTCCACCATGGAGCTCGAGTGCAGAACATTTCAAGAAAGCGGCTGGTCTGATTGGCACGATGCAACGGGTCATTTCGAATACGACCCTTCTTCACCGGTTGAGCGACTTGAACAAGGTATCAACGATGAGTTGCGCTGGCAGTTGAGCCGCAACCTTTACAGCGAAAACGGACGTGTGCAGCTCGAGCGTATTACTGAAAGCGCCGCTTATGGCAAAGCGCTGTATTACGCTATGCGCATGGAAAAAAATCATTCCGGCTCCATGCCCGATTCGGTGCAGCTTCGGTTGGCCATTGAGTTCATACCACCCACCAATCAAGCCCAAACCATTCAAACAACCCATCTGAATTTCCCTGTATACAGCGCACCATGATGGACCGCATAACATCCTATTATTTTCAATTTGCCGAGCATCGTGCGCTTCGGTTCATGCCGCGCATTATCTACGGCTTTTTGTTTGTGCTTTGGCTCATCACCCTTCCCTATTCAGGTTTGTTGTGGGGAGCCGACAACGTGCTCTTTCGGTTTGGCCTTGTTGATACACTGCTCGACAATGCCGTAATGCGGCTTTACTATCAACCCGAGCTTTTCCCCTGGATCTACTATACGCACCCCATTTTCCTGTTGCTTAGCTTGCGTAATTCAGCATACACCTTCATACCTCGCACTCTTGCCTGGTTTAGCGGATTGATGCTGTATGCTGCAGCGGAGAATTTGTTTGGAGCGGGCATCATACTCCTGTTGCAAACCGCCTTTCTCCTGATACCGGTTCACTACGAAAGCACCTCCAATGTGCGGTTATGGTTCAATAGCTTGAGCATGCTGGCGTTGCGCATCCAGACCATTGTGATATTGATAGTAATAGGGATGTTTGTGTGGGGATCAGCGCAATGGAAAGGCGGCGAAGCCCTTTACTATTGGATGCATAAAGGCTATCAATTCCGATTGATTGCAGGTGAATCCGCTCGCGAGGCAACGGGAGTATTGCATGCCTTGAGCCTTGTGAGCATCGGTCTTTTCACCGCGATGCCATTCACCTTGCTGATAAGACCCACTCGATTTTACAGCACACTTGTTTTGCTCGTAATCGGAACGATATCGGTGTTGTTTCTCACCAATATGGCAACAGGATTTGCCATCATCAGCTTAGCGCTTCCGTGGATTGACGCCAGGGAAAGCTATGACTAAAGGAGCTCAGCAATAATTTTTTCTACTGTATAACCCTCTGCTTCGGCTTTGTAATTGCGCACAATACGGTGGCGAAGAACAGGCACGGCTACTGCACGAACATCCTCGATATCGGGGCTGTATTTACCCTTGAGAGCAGCAACGCATTTCGCGCCCACAATCAAGAATTGAGAAGCACGCGGACCAGCGCCCCAACTCAAGAAATTATTCACCATTGCAGGAGCAAGTTCGTTTTGGGGACGCGTCTTTGCGACCAATTTAACAGCGTATTCAATTACGTTATCGGCCACCGGCATCTTACGAATGAGCTGCTGATAGAAAGCTATTTCCTGTCCTGAAACGACACTGCTTATCTGAGGCACCACATTGGATGTGGTCGATTTCACGATTTGAATTTCTTCGGATAGCGTCGGATAATCAACCCAGATGTTCATCATGAATCGGTCGAGCTGCGCTTCGGGCAGCGGATACGTACCTTCCTGTTCTATGGGGTTTTGAGTAGCAAGAACGAAAAAAGGCGCTGGGAGTTCATAGGTTCTTCCGCCTGAAGTGACCCTTCTTTCTTGCATCGCTTCGAGCAACGCCGATTGCGTCTTTGGCGGTGTTCGGTTGATTTCGTCGGCAAGAATGATATTCGAGAAAATGGGACCTTTTACAAATTTGAAGCTTCTGGACTCATCGAGAATTTCGGAGCCTACGATATCGCCGGGCATCAGATCCGGAGTAAACTGAATTCGGTTGAATGACAGCCCCAATGATTTTCCGATTGTGCTAACAAGAAGGGTTTTCGCCAAACCCGGAACACCTACCAGCAAGCAGTGACCGTTGCCGAAAATGGAGATCAACACGTCGCGCACCACTTCTTCTTGACCCACAATTGCCTTGCGTATTTCACGCTGCAAATCGTTGTATCGACCCTTGAGTGAATCGATTGCTTCAGCGTCGGAACTAAACTTTATCTCTGACATACAGTATAGGTGTTAAAAAGGAAGTCGGGCGAAGGTAAAAATGAAATCGCCCATACAAAGTCGCAAGTTGTTAAGGATTGTTTTTAGGCCAGGCAAACTGGGTATCGCAATTCAGATAGTCCGTGTCTGTTTGAACGTACGTTGAAGCGATGCGCTTCTTCACCCACTTATCGGTTTCTACTTGTTTTGCGCGGGCTTCTGCTACCTGCTTGAAAATTTCATAATCGTCTTTCATGTTGGCGGCATGCGCAGGTAAGCGATTGTCGAGATGGTAAACGACGTACGATTGCTTTCCATCTTCCGCTGTTGCGAGAATTGCATCGCTTATATCGCCGAGCTTCATGCCCATGAAAACCAGATTGAGCTCGGAGCTCAGCGAGGCAACGTCATGACGCGTGCCGCCTGAAGCCTGATTGATCACTTTCCCACCCTGGTTTTTGGAATCTTCGTCGGTACTGAATTTCAATGCTGCCTGCGAGAACGAAAGTGTGTCGCCAATGCTGGCAATTACCTTATCCAATTTTTTGCGTGCATCATCGAGGTCGTCCGATTTTACTTTGGGTGACATGAGGATGTGGCATGACTCATAAAACTCACCACGCTTCTCAACAACCTTCACAAAATGGTATCCGTACACAGTCGAAAACACCGGCGAATACGAGCCTTCTGGTGTGTTGTACACCGCCGCTTCGTATTCCGGAACAAATGAGCCCTTGCGTTGCAGTGGATAGCAGCCACCCTTGTATTTGGAGCCCGGATCTTCGCTCCACTTGGCAGCTTCGAGGGTCATGGATGATTTGCCGTTGGCCAAGTTCATTCGGATGGAATCCATCATGTGAATGATACGCTGCACTTCGGTGTCGCGCACTTTCGGAGCAACTTGAATTTTCGAATACTCCACCTGCTCTCCGATGAGTGGTATGGAGTCTTTCGGAACCGTTTGATAGTAGCGCAACACATCGGCCGGTGTTACCTTGACCTTGTTGGTGATGTTGTCCTGCATCTTCTGCACGAGCAATTGATCTTTAATCAAATCAAAATACTCCTCCTTCAACTGCGCTTGCGACTTGCCGTAGTATTTTTCAAACTCTTCAACACTGCCAAACATTTGCACGAAGTATTCGATGCGGCGCTCCACCTGCGACTGCACTTCACCGTCACTTACTTCTATACTATCGAGTTTCGCCTGGTTGAGTAGTAGTTTTTGGTAAAGCAAATTCTCGTAAACCGAACAGCGCATTGCCGCATCATCGGAGCCTTTTCCTTCGGTCATTTCCAGCACAGAAGACTCCAAATCGCTTTGAAGAATTATTTCATTGCCCACTACACCAATGATTCGGTCAACGACCTTGCCCGGCTGTGCGTTTGCATTCACGCACCATATGAGCATCGTAACGATTGCAATCCACCTCATTGTTTCGAATAGTATAATTTTATTTCACCGTCTTGCTGCGCCTTGCTATAAATGTCCTGACGCATCGTTTCAAGCAATGTCAACTTTCGCTTATTGATGATCATAGCCCGAATTTTCTCACGCTCGAAGCTAAGAGGTGATTTACTACCAGCCAACTGATAATCGGTGATGGATATTAGGTACACGTTGTTTTCCTTTTCGAATTCGATGGTATTCTTCTTCTTGAGAAAACCTTCAACGTCGTATACCTCGAGGGGAATCTGCTTGATGAATTCATCCCATTTCAGCCATTCCTCTTCGTTGTAATAATAGCTGGCGCCTATTTCCACGCAGAGCTGTTGCCATTTTACCAGATCTTCGGGCTTTGCGGAGTTGAACAGTTTCTTCACAGCACCGATTTGTTTGCTGTCGGCCGCGATGGCTGTGAATTTCACCTTCAATATGTAATCCTTCAATTGAAAGTTCTTTTCGTTATCAGTGTAGTACTGCTCAATTTCCTGGTCTGAAACAACCGTGTCCAATTTCTGACGCACCCATTCCTGCTCAAACGCGTAAATGAGCAGTGAGCTTCGGTAGTTCTCTATCATTTCTTCGAAGGCCTTGAGCTCATCGGGCAAGTTCGATTCTGCCTTCGAAATAATGAGTTGCTTGGTAATCCAGTCGTGGATGTAGTGGTCGGCCAGCGACGCGCTATCCTCTGAAGTAGAATTGTCGGGCACTACATCTGAAACCTCTTTCCAGGTGAGTTGCTTATCGCCGATTTCAGCAATCAACTCCGCACGATCATTCCCCCAATCGCAAGCGACCAGTGAGAGAGCGATAGCAAGTGCCGAAATAACCGTGGCTCTCATTACTTAATGGAATGAAGCACGTCCTTATTTACTGTAAACTGATGTTCCTTTCGCATAGATGCGATCCACTCCTGTTCGAGGAAGGTTTGGTATTCTGAAGTAATCATACCACGCGCTTCTTCGAGTTTCTTCACTGAAGGTGCAATGATCTCCTTGAACTGAATGATTACAATTTGATCATTGTCGGCAATATCACTGCTGAGGCCTACTTGCCATGGAGCCTTTGCCAGCAGTGCATTGTCTTCCTTGGCATACAAACCCTCCTGGACTTGAAGGTTGAGTTGTGACTCCTTATTCAATTCACCGGCGATAGCAGATTTATCCTTGTTGTCCTTCAGCATTTTGCGCACCTTCTTGGCAATGTCTGCACTTGAGCAAGTGTACATGACCACCTGAGCGCGCTCAGGCCACATGAATTTTTGCTTGTTCGTATCGTAGTAAGCAGAAAGACCTGCAGTATCCTTTACAGCCTTCGACCAAACCATTTGGTCGGTCATTTCGAACAACAAGATACCTTCACGATATTCCTTCATCAACAGGCGAAACGGGGTGTACTTTTCTTCGAGCTTCGCATCTTCAAGTTGAAGCAATTTGTCTTCTCCCAATTTGTTTGCAGAAGCGCGCACATAATCGGCAGGAGTCATTGTTGGTTTTGAGCGACCCTTGGCGCGCATATGCTCATTGAAGTCGCTTACGGTAATAGTGAGGCCGTTCATTTTGATGAGCGGCTTCTCCATCGATTTTTTGCCTACATAGATTTTCCCTTCATACGCGTTTGAATCGGCCTTTTCCACAATCTTAGTCATTTCCACTTCATCAATTGAATAGGCGTATTCCTTCTTCAATTTTTCGATAAACGATTTCTTGGTTTGCTCCGCGCGGCTGTCTTTCGACACTTTGTTTTTGATTTCCTTCTCCATGGATTCAAACGAAGCGAGCTGCTTATAATCGAGGCGCTTGATGATGTGCCAGCCAAATGCAGTCTTAAAAGGCTTCGAGAAATCACCATTGCTTGTGAGACCGAATGCTGCGTCTTCAAACTCCAACACCATCTTACCCGTGCCGAACCAAGGCAGTTCGCCACCCTTTTTAGCAGAGGTAGGATCGTCGCTGTATTTACTTGCCAATTCTTCAAAGGTCGACTCACCTGAGAGCAACTTTTGGTAGATCTCCTGGATTTTAGTCTCCGCATTTGCTTCGCTGTTTTCTTCCGACTTCGGCTTCACTACAATGTGTGCCACGTGCATTTCACCGCGCGCCGGGCGCTTGTCGTAAACGTAAATGAGGTGGTAACCGTAGCGCGTGCGGATGGGCATTGAAACATCACCAACTTTGGTTTGATAGGCAGCCTTTTCAAACGGATATACCATTTGGAAAGCCGTGAAGTAACCCAGGTCGCCGGCGTTGTCTTTCGCACTTGGATCTTCGCTGGTAGCTTTTGCAAGAGCAGTGAACTCTTCGCCTTTCGTGATGCGCTCGCGAATGGCCATAATTTTTGCGAATGCTTTCGCTGTATCAGCAGGAGAAGCGTTTGGATCCACCTTCACGAGAATGTGAGCGGCGTGTACCTCCTGTTTGTAGTTGTCGTAGGCTTCCTTCACCAAATCATTCAGCTTATCCGCATCGGTGAGATACGGACGCGCGAGTTGGGCGCGATAGCCATCCAGTTCAGTCTTGAATTTTTTCACGGTGTCGAGGCCTGCTTCGCGCGCCTCCTTCACCTTCAACTTGAAGTTGATGAACAACTCCATGTACTCATCCAGCGACTGAGCAGTTATTGCCGAGTCACGGTTATTCTTCCTGAAAATGTTCTCGAATTCCTCCAGGCTTGTCGGTTCGCCATCCACTACAAGCACAGCCGCGTTTTTGTCCTGGGCCATTGCCGGGAAACAACATAGTAATGCAAAAAGAAATGCAATTGATTTCACCTTCATAATCGGGTTAATTAAAATTCATTGGTTTAGCTGTTCCCTTTCAGGAACGGCCGCAAATGTAAGGCCCACAGCGCTGAATTCCACACGATAACCTGCTGTGAAAGTGCGTTAAAGAAAAAAACGAAAAACAGACTTATTTCAAGCTGTAATTGGGGGCTTCACGGCTAATGAATACATCGTGCGGGTGGCTTTCCTTCACTCCCGCGCTGGTGATTCGGATAAACTTAGCCTTGCGCAGTGCCAGTAAATCGGAAGCACCGCAATACCCCATTCCTGCTCGCAAACCGCCTACAATCTGATACATTATTTCCTGCACCGTTCCTTTGTAGGGTACCCTTCCTGAAATGCCCTCGGGCACCAACTTCTTGATGTCGTCTTCGGCATCCTGAAAGTACCTGTCCTTGGAGCCCTGTTGCATGGCTTCAACCGAGCCCATACCACGGTAGGATTTGAATCGGCGACCTTCGTAAATGATGGTATCGCCAGGGCTTTCCTCGGTTCCAGCCAGCATGGAACCTACCATGATGGAAGAAGCGCCTCCGGCCAATGCTTTCACGATATCGCCGGTGAAACGAATACCGCCGTCGGCGATAACGGGTACATCCTTATCTGAAATTCCGTGAGCCACATCCATTACAGCGGTAAGCTGAGGCACGCCCACACCAGCAATTACGCGGGTTGTGCAGATGGACCCCGGACCAATACCCACCTTAACGGCATCGGCACCGGCCGCTACGAGCGCATTGGCTGCTTCTACGGTTGCAATATTGCCGACCACCACATCCACGCGATCACCGAACGCCTTTTTAACCTCTTTCAGCATATTGATTACTCCCTTCGAATGTCCGTGGGCTGTATCAATAATGATTGCATCGACACCTGCTTTAACCAATGCCTCGGCCCGTTGCAAGGTGTCGGCTGTAACACCAACAGCCGCAGCAACGCGCAAACGCCCCAGTTTATCCTTGCAGGAATTCGGATACTTCTTGAGCTTTAAAATATCCTTGTACGTGATGAGTCCGATGAGTTTTCCCGATGCGTCGATGACCGGAAGTTTTTCAATTTTACTTTGTTGGAGAATGGATTCTGCCGAGGAAAGGTCGTTGGGTTTATCGGTTGTAATGAGTCCGTCCTTTGTCATTACCAATGCAATTGGCTTGGACATATCCTTTTCAAATCGCAGGTCGCGGTTGGTTACAATTCCAATGAGTTTTCCTTCTGTATTGGTAACCGGAATACCGCCTATTCTGTGTTCCGACATGAGTTTCAGAGCATCCGCCACCACTGCATGTTCGTCGAGCGTAACCGGATCCTGAATCATGCCGCTTTCAGAGCGTTTCACTTTCCGAACCAGAGCAGCTTGCGCCTCAATGCTCATGTTTTTATGAATAACGCCGATTCCTCCTTCGCGTGCCATTGCGATGGCCATTTCGGATTCAGTTACCGTGTCCATCGCAGCCGAGACAACGGGTGCATTGAGCACGATGTTACGCGAAAAGCGGGAGCGAACGGAAACTTCACGGGGTAGTACTTCGGAGTAGGCCGGAACGAGGAGCACATCATCGTAGGTAAGACCTTCACCCACGAATTTCTCTTGGAAATAAGACATGTACGAGGAATTTATCGGTAATAAATTCGCGCAAATGTAAGCAAGAAAGTTGTGTCTACTGCGGGCAAAAAGTTCCGTAGAGGCTATTGAACAACTGCAAGTCGGAAACGCCCACGACGCTATCATCGTCGAGGTCGGCGTAGCATTCATTTCCCACGCACCCGAACTGACTTATCAGAATCAACAGATCGGCTACACTTATAGCCCCGTCGCAGTTGAGATCACCGAGGCAGCATCCTTCCAGCGTGGTAGAAACTGTAACCAGCACGCTGCACTCTGCGCTGTTTCCACTGGCATCGACAGCTGTGTAGGTCACCACCGTATTGCCTATTGGAAATTGCCCGGCTACAGGATCATTGCCGCTGAAGCTATTGGTGAGCGCAGGCACATCACAATTATCGGTAACCACTGGATTGGGCATAATCACCTCCACGGTGGTGCTTCCTGGTGTGGCGTCGATTGCCAATGCAGGAGGGCATTCGAATACAGGGGCATCATCGTCGATGAGTGTAAGATTGAACGAACAGGACGAGCTGTTGCCTGAATAGTCGGTGGCGGTAACCGTGATGAGGTGCAAGCCCGGCGCCATCAGTGTTTCAACCAGCGGCGTTTGAACGACTTCGGGGAACAAATCCAGGTTGTCGTCCACGATCGACAAGCTTTCAAAATCGCTGAGGAAGTAGCAATAGTCTTCCGTGTAGATGATCGTGTCTGAAGGGCAAACGATGGTTGGCGGTGTTGCGTCTTCACCATACTCACCGGCGATGCTGATGTCGTCGACAGCGAAACTCGGATCGAGTGCTTCACCGTCGTCGTTGTTTTGCCAGCGAAATCCGAATCGGACATTCGGATTGTTGTTGGCGGTGGCGGGCAAATCAATCGAGAAAGAAGTCCATTCTCCTTGACCGTTGGGGCACAACGGCGTTTTAGGAAGGTCGCTCAGCAATGCCCAAGATGTTCCATCGAAATACCAAAGCGTTGCATTATCCAGCACATTGCCTCCTTCGATATACAGAAATGAGATTGTGTTATTGATGAAAATACTGCAGTCGACCACTCCCGATTCAACGCGCTTATCGGTTGCACCGCATCCCAAGAAGTCGCAAAACCCCTCGAGTCCTTCGAAATATGCTGCGCCCAGATCGGTGCCCAGAAACGAGTTGAGCGCACCCACATGCAGCGAAGGATCGCTTCCGCATCCGGAACCGCACTGGCCTGCGGCGTTACCGTTTTCGGCTGCCGACACAAACCATGCATTGGCAATATCTGCATTGGTGCCCATTTCCGTTACGGTCCAGGGTCCATTGGTAAACGAGAAGTAGGTGGTTGCCAGTGTGCCTGTGTTGCAGCCTGAACCAAAGTTTTCTGACCAAAACTCAACTACCTGCGCTTGAGCGGAGATAGAACACAGCATTAAAAAAAGGAAGATTGGTCTCATGAAGAAGTTTATTTGGATAGGGCAAGATATCCAAAAACAGCTTCCACCGCTAAAAAGCATCGACCTATAGATTCAAACCCAGTGTGACAGAAACCGATCGGCCTGTACCGGGTAATAAACCCGGACCCGGATATCCTCCCGCTCTTCGCGTGGCATAGTGCGTATTGAGCACGTTGTTGAGGGAAGATTGCAAGAAGATATTCGACGTGAATTGATATTTCAGCGAAGCATCGAGCAATTGATAAGACGCCAACATTCCAGCTTGTCCGTTTGTTGATGGTTCCTCGGTATTCACAGCGTCGGTAAATACATCGCCCGTGTAACTCCATTGAAGAGAAGCAGAAAGATTTTCCACTTTATAGGTGGCCCCGCAGCGCCATACTTGTTTCGGAGCATACTCAACCCGTTTGCTGGTGATTGCCTTTGCAGGATCGGCCTCCGTTATTGGGTTGTCCCATCGCGTATAGCGGGCATCCATTGCAGCGCCCGACACGAATAAACTAACCGACCCGAAACGAGGTTGCGCAACAACCATTTTCACCGGATCGAACTCAACGAAGAGCTCCATGCCTTTGCTCACGCTCGCCCCGATGTTGGTTCTGAAATTAACTCCGTCGCGCAGAATGGTGCCAATGCGATTATCATAGAACAGGTAAAAAACTCCGGCATCCATATTCAACCAGTTTTTGTGCACGCCGCGTATGCCGGCCTCCAGGTTGTATCCCGAGGCATCTTTCAATTGAGGGTCGATGATGTCGGTTGTTGAAGCCGGGGTAAAATCACCGTAGGTAACAGGCCGAAATGCCTGGCTGGCATTGGCATACAGATTAAAGTTGCTCCACTCGTATTGCATACCCAATCCGCCCAGCACGAATAAACGCTCGCTTTGTAATGGCTCAAAATCTCCGGCGGCGGCAGCAATAGACCCCCGGCTTTTACTGACTAACTGTTCAACACGCAGTGCAGGTGTAACCGTAAGTCTTTTACCCACATGAAAGTTATTCTCAGCGAATGCGGCAGTATTCACGTTATCGAAAAAGAGATTCTTACCAAACACACCGCCTATCGGCGTCGCATCGAAATTGGAAGAAATCGATCCTACTCCGTCGTTTTGACGGTGCGTATGTGCATTGGAGTAGCGCACACCGGCTGCGAGCTGATGCTCCGCTCCGAACAAACGATACTCCAACAACCAACGCAATTCAGCACCCCACGTTTGGTATTGATCGACATCGAGTTTTCGTGTGTTGTAGGCATTCGTTTCGGCGTTGATCGTATCTGCAATTTGGATAGCTTTCATGAAGCCGACACTCGAGCGATCGGCAAGCACACCAAACACTTTCACATCGAGCATAGAATGTTCCGAGGTGCGCAATTTGGCGTATGCCGAGGCCACATTCCACGGCACCTCGAGCCAGTTTCTGGATCGGGAACTACTGCGCCAATCTGCTTCAAACTGCGCATCGACCATCCCTCCCGGCTGTTGGCTCAAGAATTCGGAATGCGTCGCATTGATGCCAATGAGCACCTTTGAACTATGTCTGTATTCAATGCTGCCGTATAGCGAGCGTGT
>CALQJP020000034.1 GCA_943330925.2 Chryseobacterium gleum | reverse complement strand
GTTGTAGTTGTTGAGGAGGGTGCGCTGCTGTTGTTCGGGGAAGTAGAACAACACGAAAAACGCGAACATCACTACCACCGAAAGCACGGTGAACCAGATTTTCGATTTCAGCGAAAGTTTGATCATGCGATAAAAATTAGAAGGTCTTTTTGCTGTCAATCGTTACGACATGGCCCGACTTCAAGGTGTAGCCTGCTTCAACCACACCAATAGCACCCGGGTTTTGCGCCACGTAGTTTTCTACGTCTGTTGAACTGCCATAAAACACAGGTGCTTTTGCTTTTCCTTGAAACACGAGAGCCAACCAAAACTTGTTGAGCTGGTCGCCGGTCATGCCCATGATTTTTTTAGCTGTGGAACTTCCAACAGCGGTGTTGGCTTTCATGAAGGCGATCGACACTTTGGTGCCGTCGGCCCAACGTTGTTTTTCGCCGAGCATGACAGATTTGAGTTCTTTCATGGTCATGGCTGCAGGAGCGCCTTTATCATTGGCTATGACCATGATGGCTTGGTCTTGTGCGTTCGATTTGATTGTTGCTGACAGTGAAAGCAATACAATCAAGAATGCCGGAAGGATATAGTGAATGAGTTTGTTCATAGTGTTAGGTTTTTAGAATCCGACGGCAAATTGAAAGTTCAACGTGTTGGTGTGCGAAAGCTGCACACCTTCGTGTGATGTCTCCATGTAAGCATATTCCATCTTCACAACAGCGAGGTAGTTGATCTCGTAGCGCAAACCGAAGAGTGCACCGCGTTGGGTGTTGTTGGAGAACAGCATTTCATCATGATCGAATTCCAACACATCTACACGCACATAAGGCACAAACTTCTGCTTGATGCGATATCCGGCGTAGAGATATCCCGCAGGGCTTATAGGGTTTACTTCGGTGATTGCACCGTCGACGAGTGTGTCGTTGTAAGCATTCATGCCAACGCTTGCTTCAGCAAGTAATTCGAATTTGTTTCCGAAATACGATACCGATGCACTGTAGAGCGATTGATCAATGTCTTTTTTAGCAACGTTCGAAGTGTGGTGTTGCACGGTTTGCGCAGGCACATTGTCGTGGTAGTAAGTAACACCAAAGCGCAAACGATCGATGGGTGTCATGTTCACGCCGAGCATAACAGATTTCTTTTTGTTGAAGTCGAGTGCGTCGGTTGACGCGCCACCGTTGCCGATGAGGGCATCATACCCGAAGCGCAGTTTGCCGAGGTTTTGCCCTTGGAAGCGAATACCTGTTGTGTGAAGCGGAATGACGCCTTTGCCAAACATTTCCGGACGGAAGATGGTCGGGAATAGCACACGGCCGTGGTGATACGAGTCGTTCCAGTAATTGACAGGCGTGTGGTGTTTACCAAAGAGTATGTTGTGATTCCCTTTGATGTTGTACTTCATAATGATACGTTCGATGCTGATGTCGAAGCGGGTAGGAGAGGAGGCTACATACTTGAATACGGTCTCCCCTAAAAACGACAGCCGATCAGAAATATCACTTGTGATGAACAGATCTTGTTCACCCAACGTGAAGTTTACTTGTTCGTTGGTGTAACTGGTGCCGAAGTCTGCGAAGCCACGGATTTGTGTTTCCTGGGCAGATGCCGTCGACTCAATCAGAACGAAACCAAGCGCAAGCAGGCCAAAGGCAAAACGCTTCTGTAGTCCTAAATAGGACCATGTCATGAATTTTTTTTGATTCATAGTGTGGTTAAAAGTTTGAAAAATCCGCCGCATCGAAATCGGTCATTTACGAAGTTGATACGACATCGTGCAAGTAACGACTCAAATGCTTAGAAACCGAATTTTTGGGATGAAAGGGGGTGTTTTTGGGATGAGAGTAGATAATGACGAATGACAAGTGACAAATGACTAATACTGCACTGTATTGTCATTAGTCACTAGTCACTTGTCATTCGTCATTATTTTTTCCCGCACTCAAACTTCTCATCGTACTTCGTGTACGACGCACCGTCTTTGGTTTTACCCATGAGTGATAGTTTGCCGGAAATGCGGCCTTCGCTGGTGAGCTGCATGAGGAGTATGCGCTTGTTTTCGCCGCAATAGGCTTGCTTTTCTGTTGGAATGCAGAACCAAGCTCCTTCTTTGCCACTGTCGATGGCAGCACCTCTGCTTTCGAATAGAGAGAGGTCGAGGTTGAGGATGTTGACGTTGTTGTCGTAGTTGTCTTCAGCGCCGATGGTAATCCAAGAATCGTATTTCAACTTCGGATCTTCTGCTGCCACTTTGCGATTGCTGTCTTTTGAAAGAGCTCCACCTGCCGGCGATTGATAAAATGGCTTCGAGCTTTTGATCTCGATTTTGTGTGTCGAATCACCGAATACGACAAACAGCTGATCGCCCACATTCGTCATCTCTGCATATACGCGCCACGTTTTTCCGGGCACCTTGCCTTCGTTTTCTACCTGCTCGGTAACGAATCCTTTGAATTGAGCAGACGCAGCGAAGCTCATCAGCATCGAGAATCCCAAAAGAGCAATCTTGTTTTGCATGTCTTACTTAATCTTAACGATGCGTTTCTTGTTCAATGTCTTTTTCTTGCCGCCGCCGTTGGCTGAATATTTACCTCGCTTTCCGGGCATCACATAACCCACAACCAATTCGTGCGTGTAGGGGCTCATTACGCGTGCCTTGCTTGTAGTGATATCCATGGCATAGGCAAGCACAAAGTTCTCGTATGTTCCTCCGATGCTCAATGCTATGGCGTCTTTCACTCTCCAGCTGATGCTACTCCAGGCCTTTGGGTTTTGGGTGTTTCTGCCGGATTGCTCGGGTGTGTATCCAACGCGCACATTCATGTCCATTTGCGCAGGTGTATTGTTGGTGAAGCGAATCAATCCGCTCGGTTGCACATCGATTTGCTCCGTGATGTCGTAGGTATAGGATCCCACAATGTGATAATGGCGTGCGTTGCGGTTATCGTCAGGCTCAACACCGGATACTTTCAGTTTAGATTGAATAAGATTGGGTGAGCTAAACCCGAAGTAGTAGTCTTCGCCAAACATGAGCATACCAAAATTCGCATCGATGTTCATGGTTGATTCCAATTGCATTGCATTCAATGCTAGGTCAGATTCATCTACAACCACGAGCTTTGAATTGTCAACCTTGAACTGATTAGCCGAAAGTCCCAATCCGAAGCTGATGCCATCGTAATTGTTTAGATCGATGCGGTAGGCGCCCGAAGCTTCAATACCGGTTCGCGATATAGCACCGCCGGTATCATCGCGCTGCAAAATTCCACCAAAACCAAAATTCTTTGGGCCTTGCATATGACCGCTGGCTGTCATGGTTACAGGAGCACCCTTGAATCCGGCCCACTGATTTCTGTAGGTGATGTACATCGGAATGGCGTTTTGAGTGCCTGCAATAGCCGGGTTCACCAAAAACGGGTTGAGCGCAAACTGTGTGGTTCGTCCCAATTGCTGGCCATTTGTATTTGCCGCAATCAATAGTACCAATGCCGATAGAAGGAGTATGTTTCTTTTCATGGTGTTGCGACTTTTAATATTTGATGGTTACTGTTCCCATGATTACTTCTTGGTCGGGAGCGTAATCAATCGTAAAATAGTAGTCGGCTACAGGCAGCAACTGAGTGTTGAATCGACCATCCCATTGGGCGTTGTAGCCTGTTGAGCTAAATACGCTTTGTCCCCAGCGATTGAATACGTTCACTTTGCATTCCGGGTAGTATTCGAATCCGCCCAATACCCATGTGTCGTTCACCCCATCGCCGTTGGGTGTGATAGCCGTTGAGATGAAGAAGCAGCCGATGTTCGCTTCCACAAATACCGATGCTGTGAGGTTACAACCAATTTCGTCGGTTACGCGCACCAGGTAGGATGCGTTGGGAGCAAGCCCCATAGCCGTGGCGGTTGTTTGCAGCAAGTTGTCGTCCCACTCATATGAGAGCGGCGGATTGCCGTTTTGCACAGCAACTGTGGCTGTTCCATCGATCGCATTCCAACACGTCTCCGGAGTCGACGTCATGGTAAGGATCATGTCGGTGATGATATCGGGTACAATGCCCAATGTGTCGAGTATGCGACATCCGTTCTCATCAGCCAATTCCAGGTAGAGGGTGTCTTCGGCCAATAGAGATAGACCGAAGGTTACAGAATCGAGCGGCTCGACGTCGTAGGTGTCGGGGTCAACATAAAACGTAAGTGCACCTGTGCCGCCACCAACGATGACTTCTGCTGAACCGTCGTTCATACCCGTGCAAGTTGGGGCATCGAGCAGAACTTCAATGGTCAGAGGGTCGGGCTCAGTGATGGTGAATTCGGCGGAGTCGAGACATCCGTTGGCATCAATCAGGAACAGTTCAAAATCGCCTGCGCATATACCGTTCACCAATCCGAAGGCCGGTCCCAGAATGCTGTCGGGAGTGAGCAGGTACTGGTAGTTCGGCGTACCTCCGGCGGGAGTGTACTGCACGATACCATCGCAAACACCACCGCAGGTACAAGCAATCGTAGAGTCGATGACGAGCGTGAGCAATTCAGGTTCGGTGATGGTGAAATAATTCGTTGTAGAGCATTGATTGGAGTCGATCACGGTTACGAAATAATCGCCCGGAATAAGGTCGGTATACAACGCTGTGCTGTCGAATGGGAGGTACTCTGTTTCGTTCAATGAAATGGTGAAGGGTACCGTTCCGCCTACGACGTCCGATACGCTGACAGAGCCATCACCAAACGTGAAGCAACTAACGTTTTCAGTTACAAAATCGAACTGCAACGGACCGGGTGTGTTGACGAATGCGGCAGCTGTTTGTGTGCAACCGTTCGACGATGTAATGGTGATGGTGTATTGTCCGGAACACAAGTCGGTGAATGCAACGGAAGGGCCACCGCACGGAGCCGCGCACGTGTTGGTTGCTGGCGCTATGTCGTAGGTGAAGCCTTCGGCACTGCCTGCAACTTCAAACAATTGAAACGCACCATCGCATTGTGCAAAGCAGGTCACATCAGTAGTGTCGCTTGTAAAGGTGATTTCCGAAGGTTCGCCAACAGTGATACTGTCGTTCACTATACAACCTTCGCTGTCTTCAATTATAACGATGTAGTCGCCTGCACAAAGTTCATTGAGTGGTACGTTATTCTCTTGCTCATTGAAGGTGTTGATGGTGAAAGGGCCTGTGCCACCGGTAGGCGAGGTGTCGAGTATACCGTCGCAAAAGCTGAAGCAGGTAGCATCGGTAACAATCAACTCGTACGTGATTTCATCGGGTTCGGTAACTTCCAGGTCTGCAGTAATGCTGCAACCGTTTGCATCGGTAAGCGTGAGGTTGTAGAAACCCTCATCGAGATTCTCCAGGTTTATATTAAACGGAGAGGTGCCCTGCGATTGGTCGAAGGCATCGCCGTTGAGCGTCCAGTCGGCAGTTAGCTCGCCGGTTCCTCCGAATACAGTTCCGAATATCATACCGTCGTTGTCGCCGAAGCAATCGATGTTGGTTACGGTCGGGTCGAAAACCAGTTGGGCCGGACAAGCAACGGAAACGGTTGAAACCAAAACGCAGTTGTTTTCATCTTCTGCTGTGTAGGTGTAATTGCCGCACGACAACCCGTCTATGGTTTGTCCGCAAAAGAATTCTTGACCAGCTGCATTGATAATGCTTGTTGTGCCTGTGCCACCGGCACACTGCAACTCGATAACTGCTGCGAACTCACCGAAGCAAAGTTCGTCTGCTGTAACAACGGCAGCGAATTCGAATGGGGCAGGGAAGGTTACGTTGAAATCGGCAGTGGTATCGCGACATCCGGCTTCGTCTTCCATTACGATGTAAAAATCTCCTTCTTGCAAATCTGTAATTTGCAATACACCCGCTGCATTGGAGTAAGAATCTACTTGGCTGTCGCCTGTGGTGTAGAGTATGTAGTTTACGGTGCCGTTGCCACCGGAGTTGAGATCGAGCGTAGCCAGTTCGCCGTCGAAGCAAGGATTGGTGATGGCCGTCACGGTGCTCATGGGTTGGTCGAGGCATGGGTGCACGGCAGAGAAACATACGTTGTTGGCTTCCATTCCAGGAACACCATTGGCATCGATGTATTGAATGTTGATGCAGGCGTCCATGTTGCCACACGTCGTAAACTGTCCGATGAATACGCGCGCGTTGTCATCGGCATTGGTAGGCGATTGTGGATAGTTCTGAAAACACGTTGCTCCAAAAATGGAGTTTTCATCCCAGAAGAAACTACCACCATCATAGAGGTTGGTAGTTCCTGCCTGTTCGAAGTTGGTAAGCCAGTCTTCACACAAGCCGAGGTAACCCAGGTTGTCGCAGCCGCCGTTTGAGTTGCAGGTTTGTCCTATGGTGAGGTACGAATCAAATTCGCTGGTTGGGTAAATATCGAAAAGGCAAAGCTGATTGAAGCCAAGTGCATCGCCCAATTCGTGCTGGAACACGCCGCAGTCGAAGTCGAACGAAACCGCATCGATGGCATCTTGCACGCAGTCTTGCGCTGCTTCCTGAGCAAAGATGCTCGTGAGGTAGCAATTGGTGCTTACAAACTGCACATACACTTTGTAGGTAACGTAGCCGTCGAGGCTGTGGCCTGCTTCCCCGTAATTACCGTGATGTACAATTGTTTCGATATAAATCGGTGGATTGGCTAACTGGGCTTGAGCGTGGTGAGTGGCCAAGCAGATTACCAACATTAACAGCCTGTAGATGTTTTTCATCGTGTGAGTTTGTTCCTTCTTGCTAGTCGCCTTTAGGGTGCAGCAACGTTGCTTGGCTGTGGTTAAAAATGCCAAGCGGTGCGAATTTAATAAACAACAGCGGTCGTTTCGGTATTGATAATCAACGAAATTAACTACCGATTCTTTAAATCTTACGTGTATTAAACCAAGGGCAGATAAACGAGTTTTTTCGTTTCGAAGAAAGGATCCGCAAACCATTGCTGAAGGTCGTACACCTCAATGTCTTTGGAAAGCCCTTTAAATTCCTCGGTTAAATCTCCTCCTTTGAGGCAAATAATACCGTTGGGCAGGGCGTTGATTTGCTTTTTCGTCAGTTTTCCGTTGCTCCATTGAAGCAGCAACCTGAGCTCGGCTACGGCGCGGCTCACCACAAAGTCGAACGGGCCTTTCACTTTTTCGGCGCGTTCGTGAATGGCGGTCACGTTGGTCAGTCCAAGGGCCTGACTCACTTCCTGAACGACTTTAATTTTTTTGCCGATGGAGTCGACCAATACAAAGTTGACCTCGGGGTTGAGTATGGCGAGGGGTATACCCGGAAAACCACCACCTGTGCCGATGTCGAGCACGCGTGAGCCGGGTGCGAATTGCAAGAACTTATGAATGGCCAAACTGTGCAGCACGTGGCGTGTGTACAATTGGTCGAGGTCTTTTCGCGAAATGACGTTGATTTGGCTGTTCCATTCTTCGTAGAGTGGAAGCAGTTGTGCGAGTTGTTCCTTCGCTTTATCAGAAAGGTTCGGAAAATATGTGAGTACTTCGTTCACCTTAGAATCAATAGATGTCTTTGGTGCTCTGCATCATCTGAAAAAGGAATTCACGTGCACGAAACAATTGTGCTTTCACGGTTCCCAGCGGAAGATCAAGCTCTTCGGCAATCTCTTCGTAGGCCATTTCATCGAAGTAGCGCATCTCTACGAGCTTGCGGTAGCGGGGCTTGAGCTTATCTACAATCTCACGCATTTTTCGGATGCGTTCTTCCTTCTGCATGGCTTCGGCAGGGTCGAGCAGAGAGTCTTTAATGCTTATTTCAATCGTCTCACCGTCTTCGTTGCTGTAGCCTTGGTCAATCGATATAGCGCGTATGCGCTTGCGACGGATAAAATCGATACAGTTGTTGGATGCAATCTTGAATAGCCAGGTTGAGAAGGCATATTGAGGCGTGTATTGTCCCAAGCGCTTGAACGCTTTTCCGAACGCCTCGATGGTCAAATCGTCGGCATCGTCTTTATCGTTCACCATCTTCAGCAGCATGAAGTAGATAGGCTCGCGGTAGCGTTGCATGAGCTCGGCATATGCCTTTTGGTCTTTTTCATGCAGGGCACGCTGAACGAGTTTGTAGTCGTATTGGCCCTTTTCTGAAAGATGTTCGATCAGTTCCATTTCTTTGGTTTTCTCAACAGGTTGATGAAATACAATCCCAGGTTGATTGTGTGCAATTGGACTTCAAGTATTGGCGACAACCAGGCTACATCGCTGCTCACGGCCAACTTACTTGAAACTCGGTGCAAAATAGCGATTTGCGCAATGTATCGGAGTGAAAGTCCGCCAATTATAAACAACGGGTATGTGTGGAAATACAACGAGGTGCCGGCAGCCGCAATGAGAGCAACAAAGCTCAGCGGCCAAACGGTAAGCATGAGTTTGTGCGCCGACTTATACATGCCCGAGGTAGTGAAATGCCTGCGCTTTTGAGTGAACCATGCACTCCAGGTGTGCTTGGGTTGGGAAATGGTTTGGCTTTCAGGTGATGAAACAACCCAGGTGTTTTTGCCTGTGGCAACCTGGTTTACAAACAAATCGTCGTCGCCGCTTGCAATGCTGTAATGGCTCTTGAAGCCGCCAATCTTAAAAAACAAATCTTTGTGATACGCCAGGTTGCGCCCTACGCCCATATAAGGCGAGCCGCTGCGGGCAAAACCCATGTATTGGCAACCAATCATCAGCGTGTCGAAGCGAATAACGCGATTGAGCCATCCCTCCGTGCGCGCATAGGGCGAAAAGCCGATGGCGAGTTGTTTGGTATCGCCAAGTCCTTTTGTCATTTCCGTAATCCAATTGTCGGAGGCCGGCTCGCAATCGGCATCGGTGAGCAATATGAGGTCGTGCTTCGCGGCTTTGATGCCCAGTGTAATCGCGAATTTTTTACCCTGCATGTTTTGCTTCTCCTCATCGATGTGGATGACGTGCAATTGCGGGTAGCTCAAGGAAAGTGCCTTCAAAACATCTGCGGTGTCGTCCCAACTGCTATCGTTCACAATGATTACCTCAAACTGTGGGTGGCGCTGTGCCATAATCTTGGGCACATTTTCCAGCAAGTTCTTCTCTTCGTTGCGCGCAGCAATAACCACTGAAACGGCTTGAGTGTGGTCAGTTTGTGAAGCACTGTGGTTGGCTGTTTTCAGAAAACGAAACAACAACAGGAAGAGTTGTATTGCCAGAGCAAGTCCAAAAAGAACTGCTGCGTAAAGGCCATAAGAAGGGGTTTCAATCAGGTCGGTCATGCTCAAATTATCCGCCCCGAAATTATTTGCGATCGTGCGAACTGAAAAAGAAAAAGGCCCTTCGCAGGGCCTAGTTATTCACATCAGAAAAATCTCAATACGTGTAGGTCGCTTTTGTCGAACGGTCGCCATTAATCAACAAAATGAGCGTGCCTGTTTTGCCCACCCGGCAACCGGATAAATCGAAAGCAATGGTTTCTCGGATGAGCTCGCGGCACCCGTCGCCATTGGCATTGTGATCAACGTACAGGTTGAGTTGGGGGGGCATGCTCTTCATGTAATTGCCATTGTGTCGGGCCGTAAACACGTGGTTTTTGCAACCTCCGCTGTATTCGGCGTCAATGAAAAGGGTGTCGCCTTTCACACGCACATTGTTTGCTTCGAACTTGTCGGCGCCATAACGAGTAGTGTCGAGCACCACCGGCTTCACCTCCAATTGGAAAGAGCGATGCGCAATGGCCTCTTTGTTTTCAGGGGTGGTGCTTTCCTTTTTCGATTTGCAGGATGAAAGAATGGCTGCTGCCAACAAAAGGCTTGCTGCCGTGTATTTCGCGAGTGATAGGGAATTCATAGTGTTAGAGGTTTGCTTTGATGTAATCTACAATCTTTGTGATGAGGTGAACGCGGTCTTTGCCTCTCACATTGTGCGCATGACCGGGGTATGCAAAAAAGTCGACTTGCACTTTGTTGTCTACGCAAGCTTTCAGGAAGTTTACATTGTGCTGCATCACCACCACATCATCGTCCATCCCGTGAATCATGAGCAGGTTTCCTTTCAGGTTCTTCACATGATTGGTCAAATTTGAATTTTGATAGCCTTGCGGATTTTCTTGCGGTGTGTCCATGTAGCGCTCACCGTACATCACTTCATACATCGACCAGTCGATAACCGGTCCGCCGGCTACACCTACCTTGAATGTTTCGGGCGATTTCAGCATGAGGGTGGTGGTCATGAATCCGCCAAAGCTCCAACCGTGCACCGCCATGCGTGAAGCATCCACGAAGGGTTGCTTCTTCAACCACTCAACCCCGGCGAGCTGATCTTGCATTTCAGCTGTGCCCAATTGGCGGTGAACGACCTGCTGAAACTTCTTGCCTCTATTGGCCGATCCTCGGTTGTCGAGGGTAAATATGAGATAGCCTTCTTCGGCCAGTTGGTTCATCCACAACGATGCTCCGCCGAGCCAGCTGTTGGTGTTCATCTGTGCGTGCGGCCCGCCGTACACGTACACAAGCACCGGATATTTTTTGCTCGCGTCGAAGTTGCTTGGTTTGATGAGTCTGCACCACAACTCTGTGGCATCGGGGCCCGGTATGGTAAACAATTCCGTTTTACCAATCAATTTGCCGGCATAAGGATCGGTTGCTTTGTGAAGGTTGCTAACCATGCGCCCTTCCGACGTCATGAGGTTGATGGTGTTGGGAGTAGTGAGGTTTGAAAACTGATCGATTACGAAAACTCCATTTTCACTCACCTTTATCTGATGCGTGCCGGCAATAGGAGTTATCTCAGTCATCGTTAAATCAGACAAATTCACTTTGTAGCCGCGGCTTTCTGTGGGGTTGCTGCCGGTGGCCATCACGAATGCATGGTTGCCGTTTAGGTCGAATCCTAAAAATTCGGTGATGTCAAACTTGGCTTTCGACTGGCGCAAAAGAGTGCCTTTGGTGTCGTATAGGTATAGGTTGTTGAATCCGTCGCGCTGGCTAATCCATAGAAACAGGTTGGGCGATTTCGGAACAAAATAAGCAGGGAAGAGAGGTTCTACCCAGCGGTCGTCGTGCTCGGTAAAGAGTGTTGCTGTTTCCATTCCGGTCGTCGCATCGAATGCTACAAAGCGCATATCGGTAGTGGCGCGGTTGAGCCAGGCCACATAGATGGTTTTGCCGTCGGGTGCCCAGGTCAGATTGGTCATGTAATATTGGTCGTTTTCCGGTAAACGTCCCATTTTCAATTTCACCGTTTGGGAGGTTGCCACATCGTAAACACCCACGTAAACCACTTCGCTTTTACCGCCTGCCATGGGGTACTTTATCATCTTGGTAGCTGCAGGGGTAACCGAGTAATCGGTCAGGGGGTAGTCGGTAACGTTGCTTTCGTTCTTCATGTAATAGGCCAGCTTTGCACCATCGGTACTCCAGAATGTGCCTTTGCTGATGCCGTATTCGTTGCGTGAAATGCTTTGGCCGCAAACCATGTAGGCCGGCTCATTGGTTACCGCAATCTCTTTTTGGTTGAATGTGATGAAGAGGTTGTTGTTTTTGGTGTAGGCTGTTCTGCGCGACGCGCTGTGAAAATCAACATTGGCACCTTCAGCTGAATAGGATGACACCTTTTGCGCCTTCTTCAATTTCATGTCCACTTCCCAAAAGCTATTCTTCTCTTCGAAATAGAAGCGTTCAATAGTCAGCCATTGAATGGTGGGCATGCGCTTCATGTCGGCATTGCCCATGAGGGCGTTCAACTCCGGAAGGCCTAGTATTTTTCTGTCGGTTGCGCCTTGCTTAACACCGCCTACCCAGAGCGTCTCGTCTTTTACGAACGAGTACAGATCGCCTCCGGGTATCCACTGCAGTTGTTGCATGGTGCTGGGGGCAAACTGCCGAAACTGTCCGGTAACCGCTTCTTCGAGTGTTAGTTTTTGCTGAGCAAATGCAGCCGTGCCAAGCACAAGCGTGAAAAGGAGTAGAAATGAATAGCGCATGGTTTTGAATGGATATGGACGCCGAAAATACAACGCTGCGGCCATACCCTTAACTTTGATGCTTTTCACACTATGAAGAAAATCCTTCTCTCTGTCTTATTCGTTGCTTTGCTTTTCGTTGCCTGCAGAAAGGACACTAAAATTGATGTGGTGGCACCTGCGGTGAGCAAGGTGCTTGTCAACGGCGGCGATTCAACCATCGTGCATGCTCAGGCCGGTTCGACCTTGCAAGTTACGATTGAGGTAACGGATAACGACCGGTTGAATGAGGTGCGCCTGGTGGTGCACGATGCAGAGAATGGACATACGCACGATGGCAGCGGGCATGCCGGTGGAGAAATGCGTTTGAATTCAGGCACATGGGGTAAGCAAGATGTGCTGCAGGCCGACAACACCTCAGCAACGATACAGGTGGAAGTAAATGTTCCGGATAGCATCGCAGGGCAGTGGCATTTGGTAGTGAATGCACTCGATCAGGTGGGCAATGTTTCGGCAGACTACACTGTATTGCTGAATGTGATCAATGATGACTTGCCGATCATAACGGGAGTCACTACCCCTGCGGCCGATGCAACCGGAACCGTATTTCTAACGGAAGGCTCGCCGCTTTACTTGGCAGGCACCGTGAGCGACCCCGATAGCCTTTCGGAAATAATCACCTACATTATGACGTTTGCCGGGCAGGTGGGCGATACAACCTTCATCGCCATGTCGGGTCACCCAACGGAGTTGTCGTTTCCCGAAATGAATTTCGACCAGGCACAGATTGGAGTATATCGAGTGGTTATTGAGGCCGCCGACAAACTAGGCAACCGTCGTTTCTGGGACAACAAGGTCATTGTTGAATGAGTTTGATTCATTCCATGAAATAAAACCCGATTCAATCAGTTGAGGCATACCCGCTCTATTTTTGACCCTTCATGCACAAGTTTCTCTTTCTCTTAAGTAGCGTTTTTATTTCCACTCT
>CALQJP020000033.1 GCA_943330925.2 Chryseobacterium gleum | reverse complement strand
AGCATCAACGCAGGCATCGAGCATCGGCTGAATAGCTTGATTTAGCTGGTCGCGCGAAGCAAAGCGCTCGAAGGAGCAAGTGACAGTTAGTTTTTCCATAGATAAGATGTGATTAGCGATGAATGAGAGCCACTGCGTGCGCTACAACTCCTTCTTCGCGGCCAATAAACCCCATTTTTTCATTCGTTGTGGCTTTGATAGAAATTGAGTCTGTCGTAATGGAGGCGCTAGTTGCTATAGCTGCTCTCATAGCCTCTACGTGAGGCATAATCTTAGGCTTTTCCAGAACCAGCGTACAATCGATGTTGCCGATATGCCAACCGGCATCGCTAAGCAGCTGCACTGTACGTTGTAAGAGAATCTTGGAGTCGATGTTTTTGAATTCGCCTTGCGTGTCGGGAAAGTGATATCCGATATCGCGCATATTGGCTGCACCCAAAAGGGCGTCACATATTGCATGCAGCAATACATCCGCATCGCTGTGGCCTAGTGCACCTTTCGGGTGTTCAATTTTGACTCCACCCAACCAAAGATCACGGCCTTCAGTAAGTTGATGAACGTCAAATCCAAAGCCAACGCGAATATTCATTTAGATTGGTTTACTCGGTGGGTTCTTCATCGTTATTACCACCTGCACCAAGTGCAAATCGCATGGTAAAGC
Source organism: Chryseobacterium gleum (assembly GCA_943330925.2). Taxonomy (GTDB): domain Bacteria; phylum Bacteroidota; class Bacteroidia; order Flavobacteriales_D; family Sanyastnellaceae; genus JAIBBG01. The sequence goes on along the minus strand of CALQJP020000033.1, from coordinate 12,440 downwards.
GAAGCGTATTCGCCAACGGATTTTGTTGGGTTGTGCTAATGAGGTAAGACATATCGATGGTCAATACCTGATACTTCAGGCCGGCCCCCAGCGTTATGAACTGACGATTTCCTTTGGTGTAGTTTTCATAGAAATAACCGGTTCGAAAAGCGAATTGCTGATCATACCAATATTCGAAACCACCGCCGATATTGATTTCCCTGAGCTCTTCTTTGAATACGGTTCCGGGAATAATTGTTCCTTCGTTGCTCACATCGCCCGGCGCATCGTAGAATGATTGTACCATGCCCGTGGCAACCCCTACATCGGGATTGAGTCCGGCTAAAATGCTATCCCCCTCCAGGTTGTAACGGGGTGGGGTAGGCACGAGCAGCTTGTTAAAGTCAACAAGGGTGGTAATTTGGTTGTACTTATCCAAATCAATTGTGAATGCGGTACCCAACTTCAAATTAGTTGGAATGAAGTCGCGCTTGTCGCTATTCGTGTAGCGCATTTTGTTTCCGACATTGCTGATGTTGGCTCCGATGTTTAGTCGAGCATCGCGGCCATTAACTTTCAAACGTTTGTTGGAGTAGAATGCACTCACATCGGCCGCAACACCCATTCCGGGCTTACTATCTGCGCCCAGCACGTTTTGTCCGCCGGTTAGGTTCGAGTAGATGTATCTGATTGCGATTCCTCCGCTGAATTGTTCGCTGAATTTTTGTCCGAATGACATGTCGAGCGAAAACTCGTTGGGTTTGAAGTCTCGAATTTGAGTCCCCACTTCATCCGTGAACGTGATGTTGCCCAGGGTGAAGTATCGCAGTGATCCTCCGATCGCTTGGTTTTTGGAAAGTTTTTTATATCCACTCAAATAGGCCAAGCTCATATCGTTTACGAGAGCTCTCAACCACGGTGAGTAGGAGAGGGATAGTTCCACATCTTCTTCCACGAAGGCCAGTTTAGCGGCATTCCAGAAAGTAGAGTTGGCATCCGGGCTGAGTGCAACACCGGCGTCGCCCATAGCCCCCGAACGTGAATCAGGAGTGATTTGAAGGAAGGGAACCGCCGTAGTAATGGTGTTTAGTTGCCAAGTGCTACGTTCTTCATCACCTGTGTTATTGAGTTGTGCAAGAGCATTGGAGCCAAACGCGACCAATGAAATTGCTGTAGCCAAGTACTTATGCATGTTTTTCTTTTTCAACGTAATTGCAAATATAGGAATGGATGTGGGCTTAATATTATTTCAGGATAACCAGTTTCTCATAGTGTTCAGCCAATTGCCCCTCTTCATTTCGAACTTCCAGTCGGTAGACATACACCCCTTTTCCGATTCGGTCACCAAAATCGTCGGTGCCATCCCATGGAATAGGCCGTGATCTATAACCTTCCTGAAGAACTTGTTGTTCAATCGTCTTTACAAGTTTGCCGCTCACTGTGAAAATTTGAACGCGAACATCCAGCGCTGTGCAGACTTGATTGTGCTCGAACATGAATTCAGTATAGGTTGTGAACGGGTTGGGGTAATTCAACACGTGATCAAGGGCAATTGAGCTATTGTCGGCAACGACAAACTCAATATTGGCATTCGAAGAGTTGTTATGAACGTCCCAGGCCTTCAGGGAAAGGGTGTGATTTCCTTCGGATAGTTCAGGCAACTGATATCGGACTTCGCCGCTTTTATAGGTATCCAAATCAGTTTCGTAATACTCATTCAAAATGATGGGTTGCTGAGAGTCGTTGTCAATCACCGCGGTAAGGTCATGTCCTATGCCGTTTCCAACCGTGTTGATACCGTTCTCGTCGCGCAAGCGCGCCAGCAGAATAGGACGTGTATCGCTTATTCCGCCCGACACAAAGAGGGTGTCATTCAGATACAATTCAATTTCCGGCCCTACGCGGTTGAGTTCTGCTCCACTGAGCGAACCGCCTATGCGAAAGCGGTTGGAATAGCCATGTCCATCCGTATTTCCTGCAACCGTGTAGTAGCTCACACGCGCCGTGTCTACAACGTAGTTGATATCGAACGGAACAACAAACTCAAATTGGAAATCACCATTTACTACGCTGGCCTTTCCTTTGAAAATGTTTTTATTGAAAACGTCATATTGTTGAACCACACCATTGGAGCCGTCAAAGTCATTGTTTTGTGTGTAAACGCGTGTTTCCTTGTCGAATACCGTAGGGTAAATAAAACCATTGTATCCCGTCAGTTTATTTCCATTTTCATCCGCAACATATCCCGAGAATTTGACCTCTTGCAAGGCTTTCAGATTGTCGGCAAATTCTTCGATGGGCACGTCATTGATGGAAGTGGTAACGACGTTGTATTTTGGGTAGCTCATTTTCAGCGCGGGGTCACCCAACAGGCTGAAGTTTGGTTTGCTGCTATTGGAAGGATTTACACCATTCTTCGTGAGCATGTTGATCATGCCCAAGCTGAGGTTGCTGATGTTCTCATCTTCTAATGCAACATCAAAGAAGGCAAGATCCATTTCCATATTCGATCCTGCGAAAACAACACGTGTAGTGGTGAGCATTGCAATGGCCCCGCCATCAGGGTTCATCACGAGTATTTCACCTGCGCTGTTTACACCAGGGTCGTCGTAGCGTGCTAATTCGCATGTCGCGGTAAGGAAAACGGGAAGTCTGAATTTGTTGGACCATGAACCTATCGTGTTGAGGTCGAGTATGCGCTCATGGGCCCAGCCACGCTCACCGCCATGGCCGAGATACGTGACGAGGAGTGAGCCGTTTTGAACCCTGTTGCGAATGGCTTCTTCGCCTTCCGGATAGCGCTCACCGCCTGGTGTCGATTCCTGTTTGTAAGCGTCCATGTACGTTTTGATTACATCGTATTCAGGATAACGATTTCTCACGATGTCCGAAAGCTCATCAGCGTCTTGCAAGTGAATTTGTTCAGTTGGTCCGGCATTTCCATCTTGGTCGTCGGCCACAAAGGTGATGAGGTTGCGCCACGAGCCGAAGGGCGATTGAGCTTCAACACCGAGGCAACTGGCTGCTCCACCAGCATTCGTGTTTTGAGCAAGGTAGGTGCGCACTTTATCGATATACGATGTGCCTTCTGTTTGATCGGAAGCAGGGATTCTTCCAATACCTGCATCCAATAAATTTGAGCTGCTTTCATCGTCATCATCACTCAGAAACACAAAATAGTCGTCACTCACTGCCGACCACGCCGGGCTGAGCGATTCGCTGGTTTCATAGATGATAACGTTAGCACCGTTGAAAGCAGCCGCACCTTTGTTGTTGCTGAAGTCGCCGTCGCCAAAGAGCAAGAGATTTTGTGGCATCTGATCGGTGTTTCCTTGAGCTCTGTCGTAGAGCATTTTCATCAGCATGCGAATCGCGGTAACATCCGGATTACCGCTTGAGAATTCATTGAAAATCTCCTCTTGTGAAACAACGATTGTTGAAGTGCCCAACCCGTTGTGTATTTCGGCGAGTGCTTCAGCCGATGCGCGATGAACCGGTGCTGAAACAATTACGTAGTCGATGTTTGAAAGACCATGCAGGTTTTGATTGGTAACAGGGCCCTTAGCTGCCGGAGTGAGATAGCCGCTGTTGGCAAACGCAATGTATTCGTTGAGTGATGAAGTGGATGCTTTAAACTCAGCAAGGTTTTCGGCAGCAGTGTAGGATACACGCTTTGGATTGATGTGGTCTGTAATGTCCCATAATTGAAAAACACCCGAAGAATTGCTCAGTTGAAACAACCCCACGTTGCCGATTCCGACACTCAGAGTATCTCTGAATTTCATTTGTGAACCTGACATATTCAACGAACGAGTGGCGTTGAGCCGCAAAAAATCAACCCATCCAAGTACTTCCGCAGTGTTGCTGTATTTGTTGAATTGCAGATTTACGGTCACCGATGATCCGGAGGGAGTAAATGGCAGCGAAATTCTTTCGGCTGTTGCAACAGCCGAAAGCACTCCATCACCGGTGCTCACCGGGGTTGTTTGTGCAGAATTGCCAACAACACTGACCGTCCAATTGCTTGAGCCGCCCAGCGAACGGACGGCCAGATTGGCTTCGAGCAGTGCCGGGGTGTCACCAATCAAGTTGGGCATTGTGAAGCTGTAGGAGCCTGAAGTGTTAATGTCATATTGTTCGCCGAAAAACTCTCTGCCTGTTCTGCCGATGTTGTAGAGGTCTGTCTCAATGAATTGATAATCTTGAAAGCGGTTAACGGTATGTGTAGCAGGAAGGTCGGTGGTTGCCGCCTGTTGAATGCGAAGAGGCTCCGTATCGTCAAGGCGAATGAAATAATAGGCAGAATCGGAGTAGTAATGTTTGTTGTGCCGCCAGCGTCTTTGTTGAGTATCGCTGTTTATTTCCCGTTCCCAGGTATCCGCACCTTTGCCATAGAAAAGAATGTAGTCGTTGTCTTGAAACACATCGTCTTCTTCCCCTTGAAAGAACACAGCACATTTTTGCAAATCGTCGAAACGAGGTTCCAGATTGGATGACGGCAAGAGGTTGCCTCCATTGCCGTATACATTGATTGCTTGCGGGCTTAAATCAGCAATGTTGACCCCTAGTTGGTTGAACGTGTTTTTGTCAATCTTGTAAATACCATCTCGCGCTATGGCAATTTTAAACCAAGTGCCCTCGCTTAAAACGGATTGTTGAGCGAAGTCGAGCATGCGGAGGTTGGGCTTTGGTCTCGATTCCCATTCAATAGCAATTTCGGCCTCTACAATGCGCTCAATGCCTGCGGTCGTTTTGCGGAGAGGCAGCACTTCAACAACGAGATAGGGTACCTCACGGGCGTCTGTGATTTTGGCTTCATACTGCCATTCGCCCGTTAATCGGGATAGGCCGGCATGAGCGATGTTACTTTTCACATACTCTGTTTGAAGAGGGGTGATACGGACGGAATTGATTCGGCCGAAATTTTTTAACGCTTCCCTGTGAACAATTGATGGAAGATTGTCATAATCGCTTGAAGGCACTGATTCTTTGAAGTTCAGCTCACCTGTGGTACTGCCCTGAATTGATTTGTTTTCCGTCCATTGTAACCTTTTCCGGAGGTTTATAGTTTCAACGGATTGGGATGAGAGTGTGTTGCAGAAAGCTAAAAAACAGAATATCAGGAGTTTGTGTAGTAGTCTCATACGATTTTTTTCGTTGGGCGCAACGGCTTAAACCATTTGGTAGTCTGATTATTGCAACGGCGGCGCAATTTTTTTCCTCGCAAAGTTGTTGTATTATTGCTCATTCTTTTCAACCACCCAAAAAAGAAATTGTTTCTCTATGAACAAAAGCTTAAGACTGATTCTTGCTTTAATGTCGGTGCTGGTGCTAGCCAATGACATGCGTGCTCAAGATCCTGAGTTCACGCAGTTTTATGCAAACCCGCTCTACTTAAACCCGGCCTTCGCAGGAACCAATCGCTGTCCGCGTTTGGTGATGAACTATCGCAATCAGTGGCCTTCGCTCACAGGTAATTTTGTTACCACGAGCGCGACCTACGATCAACACGTGCCAACCATTCAAGGTGGTTTGGGACTGATTGTTCTCAATGACCGCGCAGCGCAGGGTACGCTCAATACGACCACCGTGAGTGGTATTTACTCTTATCAGCAACCTATTTCCCGCAAGTTCTCTATCAAGGCCGGCTTTCAGGCAAGTTATTTTCAAAAGACGCTTGACTGGAGCAGACTTACATTCGGTGATATGATTGATCCGCGCAAAGGGTTCATCTATCAGACCAACGACGTGCAGCGCGGAGGCCAGGTAAAGGCCATCGATTTTTCTGCCGGTTTGCTTGGATTCAGTGATAAGTTTTACGGAGGTGTTGCTGTTCACCACCTCAATGAGCCGAATGAATCGCTAATTCTAGGAACCAGCCGTTTGCCGATGAAATACACGGTGCATGCAGGTGCTGTTATTCCAATCGAGAAAAAGAGCAAAGACAATGACGCTCGTTTGTCGCCCAATTTGCTCTACCGTCGTCAAGGGGAGTTCCAGCAGTTGAATCTGGGTATGTATGTGAGCAAAGGACCATTGGTGGCTGGTGTTTGGTTTCGCGGTCTTCTTTTCGGACAAACCTACAGAGACGCTTTCATTGCAACCATCGGAATTCAGACCGATATTGTGCGATTTGGATATAGCTATGACGTGACCATTTCGGAGCTGACGCCCTCCACGGGAGGCTCGCATGAAGTTTCACTCGGCATCAACTTCGAATGCCGCCAGAAAAAAAAGAAGTTCCGCACAATAGCTTGTCCATCTTTCTAGTTGGATAAACTGTTTAAACGATAAAACGAACCATCAAAATCAAAGGGAAATCATGAAAACCGTTTCTAAGATGTTCTTCGGATTGGCCGCCATTGCAGTAGCGTCCATCTTTACGTCGTGCGACAAAGAACGATCGGGTGCCACCGGTTGGGCTTACAACGACGAGAATAATGGAGGTTTCGAACGTCAAGAGTATGTTGAACAGGAAACCGGACCGGGCCTAGTGCTTGTGGAAGGTGGTACGTTCACCATGGGGCGAGTAGAAGACGATTTGAACTTTGCCTGGGATAACATTCCACGCCGCGTTACTGTATCATCGTTTTACATGGATGAAACCGAGGTTACCAACCAGTTCTGGTTGGATTACCTGCATTGGTTGAAATTGGTTTACGGTGACACCTATCCTGAATTGATTAACCGTGCTTTGCCCGACACCAATATCTGGCGTGAGGTCTCCGAATACAACGAGCCTCAAGTGGATTATTACTTGCGCCACCCCGCTTACCGCGATTACCCTGTGGTGGGAGTTAGCTGGTTGCAGGCAAGCGAATATTGCGTTTGGCGCACCGACCGTGTGAACGAGCTGATATTGATTCGCGAGGGCTTGATGACATACAACCCTACCGGTCAGGCCGACGAAGAGCACTTTACCACCGACTCTTATTTGTCGGGCCAGTATTCAGGTGATGCCGCTTCAGGTGGTTTGAAGGACTACAACCCAAAGGGAACAGGGAATCGCCTTGTAACCATATCGGATGGATTTATTTTGCCGCGTTACCGCTTGCCCACAGAGGCTGAATGGGAATATGCTGCATTGGGTCTCATTGGGAATTCGTTTCAGGAATTGATTACGGATCGTCGCACCTATCCTTGGAATGGGCACTATGTGCGTAACGACGACAATGCCGGTCGTTTCTTTGGAACCATTCGCGCCAACTTCGTGCGCGGAGCGGGTGACTATATGGGTGTTGCCGGTTACTTGAACGATAACGCTGATATCACCGCACCTGTGTATGCTTATCCTCCGAATGATTATGGTTTGTACAACATGTCGGGTAACGTGTCTGAGTGGGTAATGGACGTCTATCGCCCACTTTCTCCGGAAGACAAGAGTGAGTTCCGTCCATTCCGTGGTAACGTCTACAAGACACGCGTGTTGAACAGCGACGGAAGTTTTTCGGATAAGCACGACAAGAATATCTACGACATCGATGGCGTAGCTTATTTCCTAAAGAACTATCAAGAACAAGCAGGCGCGCGCCTGACACAAACTTCGTTGACGCTTATTGAGCAGTGCAATCAAAAGATTACATCAGCCCAGGAAAAAGTGAAGGAGCGCAAGGATGATGAGGCGCAGGATGCCATGCAGGAAGCAATGGATTTGGTCACAGACTCTGAAGATTTGGTTGCAGCAGATTTGCGCGATGGTATGTCCGATTACATTGTTAGCACTCCCGGTGAGGTGAAGCGCCGCAATGTAACGGTTGAAGAGAATATTGACCGCCGCAACTACCGTAAGGCAGATTATATTGACTACCGCGATGGTGATTTCAATAGCAGTATTTACTATGCGAATGCGGACATGGAGCAGGATAAGAACCGTATGTATGAATGGGGTGTAACCACACTCATCAACGACCGTGCTCGTGTTTACAAGGGCGGTAACTGGAGAGACCGTGCATACTACACGATTCCCGGAACGCGCCGTTACCTCGATGAGCGTCGCTCGATGTCGACACTCGGATTCCGCTGTGCGATGGATCGTTTGGGTAGCCCTACCGGAATTGCTTCCGGCGAATAAGTAGAAGGTTGTTCAAATTTCGATATTGAAACCCCGATCAAAGCGATCGGGGTTTTTACTTTTAGCGCATGATTCAACGCATTTTTGAGCATTTCTTAAACGTGCGCAGTGTAACGACTGACACGCGCAAAATCAATCAGGGCGATATCTTCTTTGCTTTGAAGGGAGGTAATTTCAATGGCAACACGTTCGCTGCAAAGGCACTGGAAATGGGTGCTTCGATGGTAGTGATTGATGAGCCACAGCAGCCTCATGATGAACGAATGGTGTTGGTGGATGATGTGCTCACCGCATTGCAGCGGGTAGCTAAGATGTATCGTCAAAGTTTGAATATCCCATTTCTGGCGATTACAGGAAGTAACGGTAAAACGACCACTAAGGAGCTGATTCGCGATGTACTGGCTCGTCGTTATCGCGTGAGTGCTACACTCGGTAATTTGAATAATCATATCGGGGTGCCCCTGACGCTACTCGCAATACCGGCCAATTGCGAAATAGCAATTATTGAAATGGGCGCCAACCATCAAGGAGAAATACGCAGCTACTGCGAATATGCATTGCCTACACATGCGCTCATCACCAACATGGGAAAGGCACATCTTGAAGGTTTTGGCGGAGAGGAAGGCGTGGTGAAGGGGAAGAAGGAATTGTATGACAACGTGCATGGATCGGGCGGTGTCATTTTCGTGAATACGGATTTGGAGAAATTGCGGAAAGCGTCGGAGGGCATGAAGACCATTCCCTATGCTAGCAGCGATTTGGAATGCGTATCGGAAAGCCCGACACTGGTTTATGCGCATGCGCACAACGATGAGCGCACGGAATATGCGACGCAACTTGCGGGTGCATACAACCTCTACAATATCGCTTCGGCGATTGTGGTTGGAGAGCACTTCGGCGTATCGAACGAACAAATTCATGCCGCCATTTGCACCTACACGCCCGAGAACAATCGTTCGCAGGTGAAGCGCACAGAGCGCAACACGCTCATCATGGACGCTTACAATGCCAATCCAACGAGCTTAGAGTTTGCGTTGGAAGCGTTGAGCAAGCAGTCAACTGATCAGAAGTTTTTTGTAATCGGTGATATGCTGGAACTGGGTGATATGGGGCCGGCAGAGCACCGGCACATCATCGAAGTGGCCAGGCGGTTAGGCTTGAAGGGGGTTTTGGTAGGGCCTATCTTTAAGTCTATTTGGAAGGAGGGAGATTATGATGTGTTTGAAAATAACATTGCTGCCAAAGCCCGCCTGGAAGCACTCGCTATGCGCGATTATGTAGTATTGATTAAGGGGTCGCGGGGAATTAAACTCGAAGAAGTGGTAAGCGCGCTGTGACGCGGTAATTTTGCAACCGACTATGAGCAAGAAAAATTTCATTGAAGAATTGAAGTGGCGCGGCATGTTGCACGATGTGATGCCCGGAACGGAAGACGAATTGCAGAAGGGCATGGTGCGCGGCTACATTGGCTTCGATCCCACGGCCGATTCGCTCGGCGTGGGCAATCTCGTTCAGATCATGACACTGTTGCACTTTCAGCAATGCGGGCATAAGCCGATGGCCTTGATTGGTGGCGCAACGGGTATGGTGGGCGACCCCAGTGGTAAGAGTGCAGAGCGGAATTTGCTCGATGAAGAAACATTGCGTCACAACCAGGCGTGTCAGCAGAGGCAGATTGAGAAATTTCTCGATTTCAATTGTGGAGAGAACTCCGCTGCAATGGTGAACAACTACGACTGGTTCAAGTCGTTCGGTTTTTTGGAATTCATCCGCGATGTCGGCAAGCACATCAGCGTGAATTATATGATGGCGAAAGATTCGGTGAAGAATCGTTTGGAAACAGGCATGTCGTTTACCGAGTTCAGCTATCAGTTGGTGCAAGGGTATGACTTCTATTTTTTGTGGAAGAACAGCGGTGTGATGCTGCAGATGGGCGGAAGCGACCAGTGGGGAAATATCGTAACCGGCACGGAGTTGATTCGTCGCAAAGACGGCGGACAAGCGTTTGCACTCACCACACCGCTCATCAAGAAAGCAGATGGAACGAAATTCGGGAAGACGGAGAGCGGTAATATCTGGTTGGATCCCAAGCGTACATCGCCATATAAATTCTATCAGTTTTGGTTGAATGCGAGCGATGCTGATGTGTCGACCTACATCCGCATTTTCACGTTGATGACGCGCGAAGAAATAGAAGCGCTTGAGGCCGAGCAGCAGCAGGATCCGAGCAAGCGCCCCATGCAGAAAACGTTGGCTAAGGACATCACGTGCCGAGTGCATTCATTGGCCGATTACGAATCGGCGGTGGCGGCTTCCGATATTTTGTTTGGCAAGAGCACCGATGAAGATTTGCGAAAGTTGAGCAGTGAAACCTTGATGGAAATCTTCGAAGGCGTGCCGCAGGGTGATGTATCGCACCAGGAATTGTCGGCGGGCCTTTCGATAGTGGACGCGCTGGTGAAGAGTGGCTTTATGAAGTCGAACGGCGAAGCCCGCAGAGCGCTGCAGGAGGGCAGTGTCAGCGTGAATAAAGTGAAGGTGGATGCGGAGCGCATGCTTTTAACCACTGATGTATTGGCGGGTGGCTTGGTGTTGTTGCAACGTGGGAAGAAGAATTATTTTTTGTTGCGCGTGTTGGATTAACCACAAAGGAATACTAACCACAGAGGGGGTTGAGTTGCACAGAGTTTTAATATTTCTCTGTGTAACCCAGCCCCCTCTGTAGTTAATACAAAAAAACAAACCGGGTCGTCGAGAACCCGGTTTGTTTGTTTAGGAAATCAAGATAGTTGAAGTGGTCCCTTAGGTGTTGCAGCACCGTTTGGGACTTCAGTTTTCTTTGGAGTTGTACTCCGTATATAAGACGGGTGCTGCGTGAGTGGGGTTGCTTCGAAGGGGAGACTTTTTTGTTAACCGCGCATTTTTTTCTCACCGCAAAGATTTCTATGGTATAAGTCAAGTCTTATTTTCAATTGGTCGAAAATTTTCTTGTGGAAGGAAGGGTGATTGTCTTTCAATAACAGCGCATATACGATGGACGATTTTATTTCGGACGGCGTTGAGCACCGACATCTTGTTTTTGCCTTCGGCACAGAGTAAGCAGATGCTTGTTCTTTTGTTTCTCTGAGTCGTAAGTTTTCATAGCATAGAATTGTTTTAACACAGAGAACACAGAGATTGAGATTTCTCTGTGTCCTCTGTGCCGTCTGTGGTTTAAAAACTATCGCGGTTAAACGCACCTCACACCACCATCAAGTTACACCCGCGGACATCGGCGTGATCGAAGCGTCCGGTGACTTCAAACTTGCCATCGGGGTGGACGATGCCCAAGTCTTGTGTGGCGATGAAAGCGCATGAATCGATGTTCGCCAAGTCCATGATGTTGAGACCGCCTTTACCTGATGAGAAGTTGCTGAGCGGATCTTGCACGTCGCGCACAGATACGTTCATCCAGGGCGGACAACGGAAGATGCCATCGCCATGGGAGTAGGCTTGTGAGAGCAATTCGGTCATGCCGTATTCGCTGTGAATGTGCGATGCCTGAAAAGCTTCCTTCAGGATGCGGTGCACCTCTTCGCGGATGAGTTCTTTGCGACGGCCTTTCATGCCACCCGTTTCCATGATGATGGTGCTGGGAAGTGGCGTTGGCAACGCCTCTGCGAAATCGAGCAATGCAAACGTGACACCGAGCACCAGGTTTTTCTTTCCAGCTGCTTCATTGCGCAACAACTGCTCACGCAGCGCGTCGTGATGATGCAGAAAAAATCCACTGCTCGGTTGCGCCTGTGCGATGAGTTCTTCGGTCATGAGGATGAGCGATGAACCTTCGCGCTCAAGGTAGGAGGGAAGCAACGCGTATATGACATAGTCCGAAGGAGAGCCGTATTGCAATTTGAACGCTTGCTGGAAGGCACGGCGGTAAGTGACGAGCGAACGCACCTCATGCCTGCTTGTATTAGTGCCTGTTGTTCCGCTGCTGGTGAAGGTGATTTCGGGAGTAAAATCGCCTGTGGTTACGCGGTGGGTCTTGAAAAACGCTATAGGTAGATAGGGAATGTCGGATGTGTGTTGTATTTCAGAGGCATTGACTTTTATCGCTTTCAGGTATTGGCGATAGATAGCACAATGCTCCGCCTGATGTCGGAATATCACCAATGCCGCCTCGTTGCGAGCAGCAACAGAAGAGATGGAAAAAGGATCAGGCAAATTTTTCATTCGGGAACAAAGAAAATCGATAGTTTTGAGCATCATGAAGTACGCACTCATTTTATTCGGAATTTCTTTAGTTTTCGCGGCCTGTATAGAGCGCGAGAAGTTTCCGGATGAGCCCAGGTTGTTATCGGGCCGACTCGATGTGGCGGGAAGTGGAGCCACCATGGTGTTGAGTTTT
>CALQJP020000032.1 GCA_943330925.2 Chryseobacterium gleum | reverse complement strand
TATACCCCCACGCTCGAAGATGGCCCTGTTGCAGGCACTATGCGCATGAACATCATCAACCTCGCGCTGGAAAACAAAATCAAGGTGTACGAATGCACCCTCAATCCGCACAACCTGCTGGCTGCCGATGAGATGTTCCTGACCAATGCGGTGCGCGGTATCGAATGGGTTGTGGGATACCGCACCAAGCGCTACTTCAACGATATGTCGAAGAAACTCATTGCTATTCTGAACGACAGTGCGAAAGCATACGGACAGCCGCCGGTTGGCGCCGAGTAAATTCCGTTAACGATTTCTTAGGGCTATTTATCGTTCGTTCCAATTCGGGTTAATGGCTTTTCATCTAACTTGGCCGCCTCAATCAAGTTAATTCAATCACACTATGAAAGCATATCTTCCTTGGACTGCACGCATTGTAGTTTCGATTCTCTTTTTGGTTTCTGCCGTATCCAAAATGTTTCCGCTTTGGATGTTCGAAAAACAATTGGTCGATTTAGGCATTTGCGGATGGTGCGATGCCCCCTACTTCTCGCGCCTGCTCATTGCATTGGAAGTTGCTATCGGTATTGCCATTCTCCAACGCCACTTCATCAAGCGCTTTGTCATTCCGGTAACCGCCTTCTTGCTGGTAGCCTTCTGCGTCCATCTTTCCATTGAAATGGTGAAGCACGGCGCCATGAATGGCAACTGCGGTTGCTTCGGCCAGCTTATCCCCATGACACCGCTCGAAGCGTTTATTAAGAATGTGCTTACTCTCGGTCTTTTGGTTTACATCTACCGCACCACCGCGGAACATGAAAAAGGACAAAACCGATTCATGGTGCCCATGTTCATCTACTCCGTTTCCGCTTTTGGCATGTTCGCGGTTTTCCCGTTTTGCCCATGTGAAGAGGAGACAGAGCAAACAACCGAAGTTATCGGTGAAAACAACGTGCCTTCTGTCGATGACCAGCAAGACACTCTCGTTCAGAGCTATTCTGCCGATACAACGAAGGCAGTAGCACTTCCAGCCGACACCGCTTCAGGAGCGAAAGTAGAAGAGGCTCAGCCAGCCAAAGTGAAATCACGTTTCTCTGAATTCAAAACCATCGGTGGCAAAAAGGTAAATCTGGATGAAGGTAAAAAGCTCGTTTGCTTCTTTGCACCGGGTTGCGACCATTGCCGCGAAACAGCCAAGGAACTCAAAGCACTGGCTGCGAAATTGAAACTCCCCGACACCTACATCATCTTCATGGATGAAGAAGCCTTTTTGATTCCTGAGTTCTTGAAGGAAACCGGTTTCAACAAACCGTATCAAGTGATCGATATTCCGAAATTCTGGACTGTGCTGGGAAGCAACGCAAGCACTCCCGGATTGTTCTACCTCTGGAATGGCAACATCATCAAGTCGTTTGAAGGAATTGAAGGCAACAAGTTCGATGCTGCTGCTTTGAAGACAGCCATTGAACAACCTTACACCGGCAAGTAAGCGTGTCGGGCGAAATCCAAATACAATCGTTTGAGCACCTCAATGCTCTTTTCAAAGAAAAATTGAGTGACTCTTCATTGTATCGTGGTACTCGCTTTTCGTACTTGAAAATTTTCCAGCACGCTCTCACCTACGAGCAAGCCGGTGCCGATTACCGCATTCTCAAAAACTACTTGCAGTGGCCGCTATTGGCACAGTGGGCGTTGATGCAATACAAAGCGCTTCGACGCAAGCCGGGCAAAAGACCTGCACTTCGCGAAATCGTTTTTATCGATCCCGCTCGCATTGCCCTCGACAGCTCCGATCGCTGGCATTCCATTTACATGGAGAGCGCTGTCGACCTCTTTGAACCAAGCACTGTTTCTGTATTGAGCCGCAAGGATGAGCCTCGTCTGCGTTGTGATGCCTCGCTCGATTCGATGCCTCGCAACTTTGCAGCTCCCGACAACAAGGAAATAGCGTTGCTCAAAGAGGTTACGGAAATAGCACAGCGCACGCTTCGATCAGATACCTGGTCTGAAAAACAGAAATCACATATACTCTCAGCGCTACACGTCTTCTACGACGACTTCCGTTTCTACTATGCACTGTTTCAAAAGCAACCGGTTAAGTCGGTTGTCTTCATCAGTCACTACCACAACGAAGGGCTTTTAGCCGCACTGAACATTTTGGGAATTCGCAGCATAGAGTTTCAACACGGCTTGATTTCCGGCAACGATTTGTACTATCAGTATCCGCATGTTTTCAAGGAGGGCGTTAAAAACGCTTTCTTCCCCGATCATATTTGCGTGTATGGCAACTACTGGAAAGAGCTGCTGCTCAAGGGAATTGAATTCACTGATTCGAGCATTACGGTAGGCGGCGACTACCTGTGGCAACCCGATGTAAAGCCGCAAGCAACCACACCCACTCATCAGGTACTTATCTGTGCGCAAAAAAACATGCATGCAGAATATGTGGCCTATGCACAGCGGTTAAAACCGCTGATGGATAAGCACCCCGAATGGAAATGGGTCATCAAAATGCATCCGCTGGAAAAGAACAAGGAGTTATATCGAGCATTGGAAAAAGACGGTTTTGTAATCATAGATAACGAACAATCACTTACGATGCTCCTGCGAGAATCGCGCATTCAGATTAGCATCTACTCTACTACATTCTTCGATGCCCTGGGATTCGAAATTTCAAATTACTCCCTGCAAGAGTATAGCATCTATAAAGACTATGCAGCGCAGATGATTGCAGAAGGAGTAGCACAATCGCTCTACATCGACGAAGACCCCATCGAAAAATACCTCCAATCCAAAGGCACTTCATCGCTTCGCCCCCGCAAGGAAGTATACGGCCCTTTCGACGCGACCGCAATACGCAAGGCCATCGCAGGATGATGAAGGATGACGGATTACAGATGACAGATTACGGATTACATTTGAAGGTTCGCCACTAGTCACTAGTCACTAGTCACTATTAATTAAATCTCGGGTTCACCACGTTATTATAAATCGAACCAAAGCGATAGCTCAATCCCACATAAGCGTTCAACTCAAAGCCTGTCAACAGTTGCTGTTGTTGCAACAACACTTCTTCCTGCGATGCTCCATCCAGTCGGATGTTCACCTGGTCGCGTTGAATGCTGTAGCTCATCCAGGAGTTGGCCGAAAGCCCCTTGAAGATACGCACCTCGTAGTTGCACCAAAAGAACAAGTGGTTTCGATCGAAATCATTGAGAAAACTGGCCACTTCCACTCCCGTTGACAACTGCCCCCAGTCTTTGGTAAAAGATGCTGCAATCGTGAGCGATTGAGATGGAATACGATCAACCGTTTTATTAAAAATCGTTTCTTCCTGAAAATCGTAGTAGGTAAAACCTGCGCGGTATACCATCGTCAACGATTTGGTTTGGGCCTCCTGGTAAGGGAAAACATTGTACTCAACAGCCCCCGCAACGTTTTGAAACAGGTCATAATTACTGAAATCGCTTCGCTCCGCGTAAGCAAAACCACCGGCCGACCAGTGATCATTAATAGAATGGACATACGATGCATTGGCCGACTGTGAGCGTAAAATGTACGTGTCCTTAAACCCTGAGTAATCGTACCGTTGCTCGCTGTAATTCGCCCGCACATCGAATGATATTTTATGCGTCTCCTTCACCTGTGATGCAGAAAAGGAAGAGTTGAAATAGCCCGACTGATACACCTTTTGTGCCCCCACATTCCCATTGGCACCGAGGCGAAAAACCCAGGCATTCCAGGCATCTTCTTCAGGGTTGCTGCCAATGCCTATATCGAGGCTGTCTTGCTCCGAGGTGCTCTCAATTTTCAGGCAGTCGCCCGTACTGCTGCAGGCAGCATAGCGCACGAGTCCCAGCTTCACCTTGCGTGTAAGCATTTCGCGCACCTCATTGTCTGTTTGGATGGCATTGGTGCTAAACTTCATCGTATCACGCAATCCGACCAGTTCTTTCTTGCCCGCAAACTGCAACTGAAACTCATTGCCACCGCTGCCTGTGCGCAAGCTGGTAATGGTAAGGTCTACATCGCTCACAAATTGATCTTGCACAAAATTGGCCCATGTAATTTGGGTCTTCAGAAAATCCTGGTAGCAGTAATTACAATTGATATAAACCTTGAAATTGCTCGTGCTGTCGGCACTCTGAGCAACTAAATAACCAACCTGAACCGACAAAAAAAGAACAGTTGCAAGAGTGCGCTTCATAAAAAAAAGGAATTAGAATTGAAAAATGAACGGCTTCAGAAGCCTCATTATTGCTTTGCCGGAGCAGGGCGCTCCTTGAACACATACACCTCTTCGTTTTCCCTCTTCATGTAATAATTCTCGCGGGCAAATTTCTCGAGGGAATAGGTATTCGTAGTTAAGTCGTGTAACGCTTCTGCAGCGCGGGCATTATCGTCTTTCATGCGCTGCACCTCTGTGCGCAAGGCAGCTACTTCTTTACGCGATTGAAAGATGTAAATCAAATCGATTTCATTGAAAAAGGTAAGCCACAACAAAAACACAACCGTCGACAGGGTGTACTTGTTTTTTACAGCACGAAGAATCCACTTTTTCATGTTTCGAAAATGCAATCAATGTGCGCATACACAACACCCATCATGATTCGATTATGAACACGTGCGCGTGAAGAATCTAACCTTCGAAACAAAGCGAGAGAACGAAGGTGCGCGTGCGCAAACGCGAGATGGGATCGGTGAACTGATTCCCTTCCTGAATCAGGACATTCTTCATTCCGAAGCCGGTTTTCATTTCAATACCGAACTTAAAATAAGGCAGGAAAAAATCGAAACCACCACCGGCATCTATCGTCATATCGGTCTTCTCCAGCTTCACTACAATCTTTCCGGCAACAGCCTCATTCACGTCCTTTTGCGATTGCATGTCGATGCCGTAGCAGCCTCCTATCAGACCATAGGCCGCAAAATTGCCTACCCTGTTGGTGCGCAGTTTGAGCATAAGCGGAAACTGCAACCATACCGACTCCGTTCGTTTGAGATAGGTTTCCACCTTATTACCTTCTGCGAGAAATGTGTAGTTGAGTCCGCGATCCTGAAACGACAGGCCGGGAACAAACCGCAAGTTCACGTTCTTGATTGGATTAAAGGAGGCCAGCAATGCCAGGTTGAACCCCGCCTGCGGAACATTCTCAATGCCCAGCAACGAATCACCAAAGGAGAAATCGGGCTTGTAGTCGATGAAGAATGACGACGTATTGGGCGAAAGCAGAAAACCGAAATGATAAAGCCTGCTATCGAAGTAAGGCAGATTCTCCCGGGTTTTAGACTGGCCATGCGAAAGCGTTGCAAAAAACAACGCCGACAGACCAATGAGTATAGTTACACCTTTTTTCATCAACGATGCAAGAAACGAATTTTTATGTAAAAATTGCCTTACCATTTCCGAACAAAGGATCTCCAAAAGAAAACTGCCAGTAAACTATATACAACTGCCATAAAGGTGAGTGCCAGCGAGCCGCCCATGATTCTGGTTTGCACGGAAACATTCCGCTCCACGTTATCACGATTCTTCTGCATCAACTCCTCTACCGACTTGCCCTTCTCTTCAGGGTGCTGACTCAGAAAGTTATTGAGGTTGTTTTCATCCTTAATTCCTTCGTTGAACGTTTCGATATAAGCGGAACGTAACTCCTGGATGTCATCGCTGAGCCATGCGTAATAAACCCCTATGAAAATCAGCGCCATCAGCACATACAAAAGCGTCGGCTTCATACATGCTTTAAAGTCCTCGAGAAAGCCCGATAAACGCCCATCCAACCGCCTGTAATGCAGGCCTATTCCCAGAAACACGAGCAACAGAATGAACAACATGTTCACCAGCACGCCGGCATTTTGAGCCGACTCCACGTCGAGTTGAGATCCCAAACCCCAACGCACAGCCAGCCACACCAACGACAATATCCAAGGCAATCGCGTCACCCACATAGCTTTATGAATTCATACTTACAAGGAACTCCTCGTTGTTCTTGGTCTTGTCAATACGATCTTTCACGAACTCCATCGCCTCCACCGGGTTCATATCGGCAAGGTGTCGACGCAATATCCACATGCGCTGCAACACATCACGGTCGTGCAGCAAATCTTCCTTACGAGTTCCTGAAGAAAGAATATCAATTGCAGGGAAAATGCGTCGGTTGGAAATCTTACGCTCCAACTGCAATTCCATGTTACCGGTTCCTTTGAATTCTTCGAAGATTACTTCGTCCATCTTAGAGCCTGTATCTACAAGGGCTGTTGCGATAATCGTCAACGAGCCTCCGTTTTCAATCTTACGAGCCGCACCGAAGAAACGCTTTGGCTTCTCGAGCGCATTCGCTTCGACACCGCCGGAGAGTACCTTTCCGCTGGAAGGTGAAACGGTATTGTATGCGCGGGCCAAACGGGTAATGGAGTCGAGCAAAATGCACACATCGTGTCCGCACTCCACCATACGCTTGGCTTTCTCAAGCACGATGTTGGCGATCTTCACGTGGCGCTCTGCAGGTTCATCAAAGGTTGAAGCGATTACCTCGGCCTTCACACTGCGCTTCATATCGGTCACCTCTTCCGGGCGCTCATCGATGAGTAACACGATGAGGTAAGTCTCCGGGTGGTTCTTAGCAATCGCATTGGCGATGTCCTTCAACAACGTGGTCTTACCGGTCTTGGGCTGCGACACGAGCATACCGCGCTGACCCTTTCCGATAGGGGCAAACAAATCCATAATACGCATGGAAATGTTCGAGTTGTTGTCCGCAATATGAAAACGTTCATACGGGAACAGTGGCGTCAAAAATTTGAACGGCACACGGTCACGCACGAAGTTGGGGTCGCGGCCATTGATTCTGTCCACACGAATAAGCGGGAAATACTTCTCCCCTTCTCGTGGCGGACGAATAGCTCCTTCAACGGTATCCCCCGTCAAAAGACCATAGAGTTTTATTTGTTGCTGCGACACATACACATCGTCGGGAGAATTCAGGTAGTTGAAGTCCGACGAACGCATAAAGCCGAAGCCATCGGGCATGATTTCCAACACACCTTCGGCCAACACAATGCCATCGAAGTTATAGCCATGCTCATCGGCCTGGCCGCGCTTCGCCTTATCCGGACGAATCACGTTTTGCTGCTGCTGCTGGTAATTGCCGCCCTGACCCTGATTTTGGTTAGGGTTTCCTTGTTGTTGTTGTG
Source organism: Chryseobacterium gleum (assembly GCA_943330925.2). GTDB lineage: Bacteria > Bacteroidota > Bacteroidia > Flavobacteriales_D > Sanyastnellaceae > JAIBBG01. The sequence goes on along the minus strand of CALQJP020000032.1, from coordinate 6,039 downwards.
ACTGCGGCGACTGCTGCTGCTGAGGTTGATGCTGCGGTTGTTGTTGTTGTTGTGACTGGCCCTGAGCCTGTGGCTGACCTTGTCCGCGATCGTTAGGCTGATCGAAACGACGCTTGTCGTGCTGACCATGCTGATGACGCTCTTGCCCTTGGTTAGGACCTTGCAACTGACGTGGCTGCTGTTGCTGCTGCGGTTGTCGTTGCGGTTGTGGACGTGTTTCTCCGCGTTCCTTTACTTCAGGTGCAGCCGATTGTTCTGCAGCAGGAGTTTCCGCTTGAGCAGGCTCTTCAAACAAATCGCCTGGCTGTTCGCTGCCCTTGGCGGGCTTGCGAGCACGTTCGCGTTTGCCCTTGCCCTGTTGCTCCGCGGGAGCCTCCGAGGTTGGTTGATTAGCTTCCGCTGCTGGCGCAGGTGCAGTAGGTTCAGCAGGTTCAGCTTTCAGAGCTTGCACATCGAGAATCTTGTAAATGAGATCCTGTTTTTTCAGTTTGTCTGCATTGTCGATGGCCAGCTTGTCTGCTACTTCCTTGAGTTCAGCCACCTTCATGCTGTTTAATTGCAAAAGGTTATACATGGATAATGAAATTCGTTGTAGAAATAAAGGGTTTCAAAATGAAGTTGGGAAACGATTTCCTAAGAATTGCCGCGAATGGGCACCGCAAGTGTACGACTAAAATTGAGATTTCAAAGAAAACTTTTTATCAGGGATTAGGTGTTAGGGGTTAGGTGTTAGGTGATAGCTGTTAGGTATTAGGTGTTAGGTATTAGGTGTTAGGTATTAGGTGTTAGGTATTAGGTGTTAGAGGTTAGGTATCAACTACTGTCTTGCGCCACATAATCCCTATCCACCTAACACCTAATACCTAACTTCGTATTTTCGCGCCCCAAACTCCTTTTCACATGGTAGGTATCATTATGGGCAGCAAAAGCGATCTGCCAATCATGAACGAAGCGGCAGAAGCGCTTCAGTCGCTCGGTGTTCCATACGAAATAACGATTGTGAGTGCACACCGCACTCCCGAGCGTATGTTTGAATATGCCACTTCTGCTGAGGCTCGTGGCATCAAGGTGATCATTGCAGGGGCCGGTGGTGCCGCGCATTTGCCGGGCATGACCGCTTCTCTCACTCCCCTGCCTGTAATTGGTGTGCCGGTTAAATCGTCCAACTCCATCGATGGCTGGGATAGCGTTCTCTCTATTTTGCAAATGCCCGCAGGTGTTCCCGTGGCTACCGTTGCACTCAATGGAGCACGCAACGCCGGTATTCTGGCTGCCCAAATTGTAGGTTGTCACGATGCCGCGGTCATGTCACGACTCAAGGCATTTAAGGAGGAACTCAAAAACAAAGTGATGGAGTCGGTTGCCGACATGAACAAGAAGTAATAACGAAAAGACTCATTTACTATGCTCTCGCTCGATCCGAAGGAACTCCCGCAGCCCAAGCTGCATCAATACCTGCTCGGCGCCATTGGTCCGCGCCCTATTGCATTTGCAAGCACACTCGATGCGGAAGGACGACCCAACCTGGCCCCGTATAGCTTTTTCAACGTATTCAGTTCCAATCCACCGATACTCATTTTCTCACCCGCCCGCCGCGGACGCGACAACACGACCAAGCATACGCTTGAAAATGCACTGGTAACAAAGGAATGCGTAATCAACATCGTCAACTACGCAATGGTTGAGCAGATGTCGTTGGCGAGCACTGAGTACCCTGAGGGTGTTAGCGAATTCGCAAAAACAGGCCTCACCCCCATCGCATCAGAAGTGGTGAAACCGTTTCGAGTAAAGGAAGCCCCCGTTCAATTTGAGTGTAAAATCAACGACGTGGTGGCCCTCGGCACACAGGGCGGAGCAGGAAACTTGGTCATCTGCGAGGTGGTTCGCATACACGTATCAGAAGATATTTTAGACGAAGACGGACGTATTTCTCCCGAGAAAATAGACCAGGTTGCACGCATGGGGGGGCATTTCTACACCCGCGCCAACAAAGGGTTGTTTCAATTGCCACAACCCATGACACAGGTTGGAATCGGCTTCGATAAGATGCCCGAAGACGTGCGCATTTCCCAGGTTCTCACAGGCAATGAACTGGCTCAACTCGCAGGCGTGGAATCATTGCCCAATGAAACGGAAGTGAACGAATACAAGCTCACCGAGCTTGCCGATCTGTTCATGGAATATGAAGGAAAAGCCGGCGAATTGGAGCAGCAACTGCACCTCAAAGCGAAGGCGCTTATCGCAGAAAAAAAGATTACTGAAGCCTGGATGACCTTGCTGGCGTTTAATAATTGATTGTTTCCCCTCGTGCAGCAACACCCCGCATCACCGAGCGAATCGCTTACAATTCTGGATAGTTTGCGCGCTGTGGCAGCCATTATGGTTTGCTTGTATCACAGCGCTTTCCTGTTGACACCTTTCTTTCCGAAAGCTTCGGAAATACTCGACGTCGGTCAAGAAGGTGTTTACGTATTCTTTGTCATCAGTGGTATGGTAATGCCCTGGTCGATGGAAAGGATTGGCTATCGCATTTCCGACTTCTCTGTGTTTATGGGCAAGCGTATCGTAAGGCTTCAACCTCCCCTCATTGTTTCTGCCTGTGTTGTCGCACTTACCTCTTGGGCTATGCTCAACACCGCAGAGCACAGCGGCTGGCAATTGTTGGCCGGCAGCGCCACGCTCACCGCTCCATTTTTCGATTTGCCTTGGGTGAATGGCATCTACTGGACGCTTTTCGTAGAAATGCAATATTATATTTACATCGCACTGGCCTTCCCTATTCTCACCTCAACCTCTTTGCTTAAAAGAAGTATAGCTGTTGTGTGCCTGTTGGCATTTTCATTTGTTTCACTCAACCTGGAAGGCAACGCTGCAAAGTCGAATCTCCCCTTTCATTTACCCGTTTTTTTAATGGGTTATTATTTGTTCATGAAATACAAAGGCAAGATTTCAGAACGAGAATTTTGGATTGGAATAGCGTGCTGTACTGTTGTTTGTGCTTATCTCACCGGCGTGCTTCACGCACTTGGATTTCGCATTGTACTCACCGCGTTGTTTACCACATTGCTTATTCGATTCACGCGCAATGGTTGGGGGTGGTTGAGTAAAATTGGCGAAGTATCCTATTCGCTGTACCTCATGCACTGGCCCATCATCAGTGCGCTCTGTTTTTTACTGGGAGGTATTTTGAAAACGGCATGGGGAAATCTAACCGTGTTTGCCTGTATACAAATTGCTGCAGTTTTGTTTGCATTCCTGTTCTACCGCATCGTAGAAAAACCGGCGTTGAAGTGGGCCAAGGCGATTCGTTACCGCAGAAGTATATAACTGCTTACGGATAATGTATCGAAAGCAGATCTCTATGCTTTGGATAATTCAAAAGAGAACGTACTACCCTGATTGGGTGCAGAATCAATGCGAAGGGAGGAATGGTGCTTGCCAATGAAATCTTGTACCAACTGCATACCCAATCCATGTCCTTTTTCACGATCTGTTCCAGCCGTCGTAAACGAAACGCCGCCTGTTATCTTTTCCATTTCTTCGCGCGTCATCCCCTTTCCTGTATCCGACACGCTGAGCAGCCACGCATGGTTATGTTCTTTTGCTGCTATCGTTATCGTTCCGCCCGCATTGGTAAACTTGATGGCATTTGAAATAAGATTGCGCAAGATGGCTTCAATCATAACTCGGTCGCCACGCAACATTGCCCCAGCGGGCACATCGAATTGATAATTGAATTGAATCTGTTTTTCGTTTTCGAACAGGTAGCAAACAGACTTGACAAACTGCTCAATCTGCGACAAGGCAATTGGCTCTTCCCGATATATGATAGAGTTTGTCTGGCTGCGCGACCAGAGCAACAACTTATCCATGAGAGCCAGCGTTTGACCGGTGCGGATTTTCATCTGGGAGTAGAGCTTAGCCTGCAGATCACTATCGACCGTTCCCGTTTCAAAGAGCTCCATGCCAGCGTGTATGGAAGCAATGGGCGAACGAAGGTCGTGTGAAAGCATCGACATCATTTTATCGCGCGTGTACAAAGTCGCCGCCATTTGGGAATTGCGTTCATCGAGGCGGGCCGTTTGGGCCACCAGCTGATTCTGAATATCGTTGCTTGTGCGTAAAATATACATTACCTCCATCGCCGAAATAATGGCCACACCAATCATGTTGGCAATGCGCTCAACACGCAACGAATCTTCGCTGGCAATGGTGACGTCGAAAATGCGGATATCGGTAACGAGCGAGAAAGCCATGAGGGCGATGCTCAAAACAGAAAGCAAGTAACCTGTAGTGCGTTCGCGCCCCTGCAGAGTAATCAAATTACCTATAACAATAGGAATGTAGAACACAGAGATATACGTCTCGGGGCCCGTGGTAAGTGCCAAAATAGACACAATCACATTAATTTGAATACCGTTCCAGAGCTTTGAGTAATAGTAGTGTCCCTTTTTATTGAGCAGCCATGTGATGAAAACCGACGGAAGAATAAACGCCGTGATATAGGCCTGCGTAGTTTGGCCAATGAGCCAGTTGATAATGCAATAGGCCGCCGAATAGGCCGCCACCAGGTAGATGAGAATCACATGCAGTTGCCTTCCCTTTTCCTCGATCAGGTCGATCGATTTTGAGCCAGGATGTGCACTCTTCGAATGATATGACTGTTCCGATTCTCCCATAGACGCGACTCAATTTATCGCAAGGGCATAACATCCCTCACTAAAAGAGACGCAAGAAAGCCGCGGGCGTTGGCTAAGGGGTGATTTAAGTCATCTAAGTGGCGAACTGCGAATGCCGAATGGCAAGTGAAGAGCGATTCGACAAATTCAACTGAAACTCAACACGTCAAAGATTTAGAAAGAATTCAGTGAAACTAATTTTGCTTGACTATCTATTCCACTCCTCCCCAGTCACCCCGTCGCGCGCCACTCGCCACTCGCCACTCGCCATTTGAAAATCAACCCCCTACACCCCTTCCCATCACATTGCAAAAAAAATGTATCGACCCTTATCACCGCAGCATTTCCCCGTAATTCCGGAGGCAGAGTGGCCGATGCGGTCTCGGCTCAGCCGAGAAAAACTGTTGATGTGAAAGCCATTTTCATTTATGGAAATCAACAGACTACGCTACTATCCTTCGCTTTCAGAAAAAAAATTTGTATCGACCCTTGTCAGCGCACTATTTTTGCCGCGGAGAGTTGGCAGAGCGGTCGATTGCGGCAGTCTTGAAAACTGTTGTACTGAAAGGTACCTGGGGTTCGAATCCCTAACTCTCCGCTTCGAGTGAATACTCAAATGCGCAAAGCCGTGAAAGTACTTGACTTTCGCGGCTTTTTTGTTTTAGTCGGTGCGACATAAAACGACAAAAAGCGCATAGATTCTTTCCAAAAGCGTGACCCCTTTTCAAAAAAGGTAAAAAGGGTAACGCGAAAGCGGATAAGTCGCACTAAGTCAATTTAATACGCTTTCGCAAGTCTAAACGGTCTAATACTTTTGTAACATCATTGGGGGGCGCACATAAATACATGACATTATGTCGTCAAGAAATTCATTTAATCTGTTCTTCTACATCAACAGATCAAAACAAAAGAGAAATGGAGAGTGTCCTGTAATGCTTCGAATTACACTCAACGGTAGATCAGTGGCCGTGAGTTTAAAGCGAAGCATCAATGCTCAAATCTGGGAGCCGGCTGCTGGTTTGGCCAAAGGAAAATCCAATGAGGCCGTTAGTATGAACAAGTACATCGATGCTGTGCGAGTTCGCGCTTATGAAAAGCATAATGAACTCCTTACCTCTCGCGATGAGTTGAGTCCAGAATTACTGCGCGATGCCATACTCAACATCAACTCGGCAAAAGGCAAGACTCTTGTGGAGGTTTGGGAGGAACACAACATTCAGTTGAAGCAATTGATAGGAAGAGAAACATCTTATGCCAACTTTCAGAAGTACTCGACCTGCCTTCGATACATGAAAGAATTCCTCTGGGCGTATATCAAAGCAGAGGACATTTTAATCAAATTGGTAGATCGGAATATGGT
>CALQJP020000031.1 GCA_943330925.2 Chryseobacterium gleum | reverse complement strand
ATACCCAGTCCCCAATACCCAGTCCCCAATACCCAGTCCCCAATACCCAGTCCCTTTTTTCGTATAATTGTCCCTCAAAACATAAACACCCATGGCAAAGTCAAAAGATCAAAAGAAAGAAGTAAAGAAAGTTGCAACTAAAACAAAGTCTGAGAAGCGTGCTGAAAAGCGCGACAAAAAGCCGAAATACGATTAAGGCTTTTCTTCCGGCATGAAAGGCGCCACCAGATCCTGGTGGTGTATCTTAAGCATCGGCGCTTCGGCATCAGGTCGTATGACTTGCTGCCAGGGCGCCGATTTGCGCAGGTAGAGGTTCACCAAAATGGCATCGTTGCGATCGTTGAATACCAGGGTGTCATTTTCTGCTGCGGCTCGCTGAGCGAAAGAAGCTGCCTCGCGGTATTGATTGTAATTTACTGCCTCTTTTTCTGTTCGGTTGGCCAAAGCAGGGTAGAGGCCTGCAATCATCACGGCTGACAAAATGCCCATTTCAGCAAATCCAACCGCGCGCATGGTCTTGTTGTAATCCATCATTCGGTCAATACCAAACGCCAGGAGCATACATGCAAACGGTATCACAAAAATTGCGTAACGAATATCGAAGGGTATGGAGTGGCCCGAGCGCAAAGCCATCACCACAACGAATATCAGGTACATGATTAAAGGAAAGGTCACAAACATGACCGGACGGAAATACTCTGATTTTCGAACCTTCCGGAAAACAAAGAACAATGCCACGGCAGGCATTGCAAAAAGCAGCACCTGCAGCACGATAAGCGACGGGTCCTCCACATGAACACCGAAAATCGTAAGGTAATTCGAGGCGGTGTCAACAGCCACGTCGGATGCGTTGCTCACATTGTCAGCCATTTCTCCATTGACGGGTAGGTTGAGCTGCCACATTTGTCGCTCAATATTCATGGGCTTCTTGCCTTGCCAACCTCCGTTGAAGAGCCATACGGAGAATAGGCCGAAACCGATTATCGCCATGATTGAATATTGGATCAGCGCCTTCCGATGGCTGTGGAAGATGGCAACGAGCAGCACGTGAGAAAGAAACACGTAGAGAGTAACGTAATGCGACAGCAGGGAAAGATTCAGCACCAGCACATAAAGAGGAATGTGCAGCCACGTATGGCGTTTGGCCACGCTCACCTGGTAAATGCTGTAGGTAGCCAGCAAAATCAGAAACGCTGCAGGTATATAGGCCCGAGCCAATTGGCCGTATTCAACTAAAACCGGATGAAAGCTGAGCAGAGCTGCGGCTATGTTGGCCGTGCGCTCATTGAACAACTGCCTGCAGAAGTAATACCCCAATAAGACCGTAAGCACACCAAACACAACGGAAAGTGACCGAAGCGCAAAATTGCTGTCGCCAAACAAACCCGCCCACCAAAAGAGCATCACGTTGTAGGCAGCGGCATTGCCACTGTCGGCAATCGTTGCACTCACCACGTTGTTGAATGTGCGGTGTTCGCGCAGGTCTTGCTGGGTGAAGGTGCTGTCCAACTCCACATTGAGAGTTAGCCCCGGAGTCATATTGGCATCAATGCCATTTACACGGCACAGGGTCATTAGCTCATTTTGGGTGAGCGACTGACTCTCAAGGTGATTCAACCGAATCAACAAAGAACCAAGAATGAATAAACTAAGCAGTGCTGAAGTTCTGATCACGGTTGCAGGTTGCAGGGCCGAAAATACAAATTATTAAATATCTATTCCATATGCTCTGTCGCAGCTCATCGAATGCAAAACTTTCAGTTCCTTAGTTAAGGCCGATTATCTGTTATTGAGCTCCACTTTGGTTGTTATGCTCCTGTTGGAAAACATTTGCAAGTATCATTTCAATTATATTTACCGCCGCTAATTACAACGAATCAAATTCCACCATGAGTCTCACCTCAAAGGCATTCACCTGTATTGCCGTTCTTTTTTTATCATTCGTCCAGTTATGTAATTCCCAAGATGGCCCCGCGGCCTGGCCTAAGGAGATTGCCACCGAACAAGGACAGATTGTTGTTTACCAGCCCCAACCCAGCGACTTGGATGGTTCGAAGCTGACCGGCACTGCGGCTTTTTCGATATTACCCCAAGGCAAAAACGATCCGCTGTTTGGAGCATTGTTCTTTTCGGCCATGCTCGACTTTGATCGTGATAATCACCTGTATAAACTGCGCTCTTGCGAGGTAACCAACGTGCGCTTCGCCTCGCAAGATTCCACCATCGACATGGAAAAAGTGAAGGCCGGAATCGTAAGCGCTGTTCCAACATGGGGTCTAACAGGCTCTACCGATCAGCTCATCACAACCATCGAACGTGCCTCGCTTGGTCAAAGCAATGCCGGATTTAAGAATGATCCGCCTGCCATTATTTACCGCAGCAAACCTGCCGTATTGGTTCTGATCGACGGTGATCCTAAGTTTCAACCCATGGAAGGAACCGACGTTCAACGCCTCGTGAACTCGCCATTCCTCATCATGAAGTACGGCACCGAACATCCTTACTACCTGTATGGTGGTGATGACTGGATGACTTCTTCTGACGTTACCAAGGGGTGGGCTGTTACCAAAAACGTTCCCGGTTCGGTGAAGAAAGCGCTTGAGAAAAACTCCCAACCAACGGAAGAAACAGATGCCAAGGTGCAAACAGAAGACGGCGTGGTACCGGAAATCGTTGTCTCAACCAAGCCTGCTGAATTGATTCAAACGAACGGAACTGTTAACTATGTGCCGCTGACAGGATTGGATCTTTTGTATGCCGACAATTCAGACGATTACATTTTCAAGGAGCTCACTTCACAGAAATCGTATATCCTGAAATCAGGAAGATGGTATGCTTCCAAATCGATTGAAGGGCCCTGGCTTTTTGTGGCATCTGATAGTTTGCCGGCTTCTTTTGCCAAGATTCCACCCGGTTCGCCGGTTGATGGTGTGCTGGCCAGTGTGCCGGGAACCCCGCAATCAAAAGATGCCGTGCTCGATGCGCAGGTGCCTCAAACTGCCACCGTTGATCGCAAAACAGCTGGAAAGAATGTGCAAGTAACCTTCGATGGCGAACCCAAGTTCGAGGCGATTGAGGGGACCTCATTGATGTTGGCGGTCAATTCGTCCTCAACAGTATTCAAGTTCGGAGCAACCTATTTTGTGGTTGACAATGGTGTATGGTTTGAAAGCACGAGTTACAAGGGCCCATGGGAAGTAAGCACTTCGAGGCCGTCAGATATTGATAAAATTCCCGCCAGCAATCCGGCCTATAACACCAAATACGTTTACATCTACGATTCTACACCGGATGTGGTATATGTAGGATATACACCCGGTTATATGGGAGCTTACGTTTACGGCCCAACCGTGGTTTATGGAACAGGTTGGCACTACAGTCCGTGGGTAGGCACAACGTATTACTCGCGTCCGTGCACCTGGGGCTTCGGCATGCACTACTCGCCCTGGACGGGTTGGAGCATGTCTATCGGCTATACAGCTGGGCCTTGGAGTTTCGGATTCGGCGGACCAGCTTATGCATATGGCGGTGGATGGTTTGGACCTCCAATGTATTACCCACACTATTATTATCCTCCACGTTATTATGGACCTAGCAGAGGGTACTACGGCCCACATCCGGCCGGTCCACCAAGTCGTCCAACCTACAAAGGCCCCATCACAAATTATGGAAACAGCCCGCGACAAAACATGTACAACCGACCTGGAGGAAACAGCGGAATAAGTTCAGGAATAGCCAATCACAATATTGCTCAGGGTGGTGGCGCCGGTGCACGTCCTTCAACCCCCAAAGTGGGAGGTGGTGCAACTCCTGCCAATCGTCCGAATAACGTTTATTCCGATCGCGCAGGAAATGTCTACAAGAATGATAACGGCAATTGGCAGCAACACGCCAACAACGGCTGGAAGGATGCTTCGCCTGCTCAAGTGAAAGGCGCAGGAGGCATGATGAACGAGCCTGCCAACCGCGATAGGGCTACCCAACGCTACAATGGTTTTCAACAGAGTCATCCGTCGCCCGGTGGCGGTGGAATGGCACGCCCGGGAGGCATGCCTGCCGGTCGTCCAATGCCGCGCAAACATTAATTCGATACTCATTTCAAACTGCTAATAACCTAACTCGTGAGAGCATTTTTTCCAGTCAAGACCCCGATGAAAGCGCTTGCAATAACCGCAACGCTTAGTCTTTTTCTAGCCGCCTGTTCAGCACCACCCAAAAAGGAACCCCCTGTACCTGAGGTCCAAGTGCTGGAGGCTGTTACAAGGTCGATACCTGTCTTCACCGAATACATCGGCGAAACCTACGGCCAGGCCGACGTTGAGATTATCACTCGCGTTGATGGGCCTATAACCGGCATTCATTTTCAGGAAGGACAACCGGTGAAAGCAGGTCAGTTGTTGTACACCGTCGACGATCCCATCGTGCTGAATGCCCGTCAATCGGCCCTGGCGCAGTTGACAGCGCAAGAAGTCATGCTCGTGAAAACCAAAGCAGACTACGATCGCGTACTGCCACTTGCGCAAATGAACGCACTCAGCATGCGCGATTTGGACGCCGCCAAAGCGGCTTATGAAGCGCAGAAGGCTGCTGTTTCTGCTGCTCAGGCTGGCCTTTCCAATGCTGATGTTCAGGCTTCTTACACACGCATACTGGCGCCTATTTCCGGTGTGATAGGTTTGTCACGGGTACAAGTGGGCGATTTCGTTTCAAAAGGATCACAGCCGTTGAACGTCATTTCAGCCACCGGCGACATTCGCATTCGATTCTCCATTTCCGAAACCGATTACTTGAAGTATCGCGAACAAGCTGCCACGCGAGATAAGAGCACACCCATCGAACTGGATGTCATGCTCAGCGATGGAAAGGTGCTGCCGCAAAAGGCCAGATTTGATTTTGCCGATCGGGCGCTGGATGGTGGAACCGGAAGCCTGCTCGTGCAGGCTTTGGTTGAAAATCCCGATGGATTGCTGCGACCCGGTCAGTTCGTTCGTGTTAAGACTGTATCGGAACAGTTGAACGATGTCGTGATTGTTCCCCAACAAGCAGTGCGTCAGTTGCAAACGCTCTATCAGGTGATGATAGTGGATGAAAACAATGTGCTCACTCCTCGCACGGTTACACCCGGGCAGCGCGTTGGAAGCAATTGGGTTATTAAAGAAGGATTGAAGGCAGGCGAAAAAGTGGCGATGGTCGGCAACGCCATGATTCAAGCGGGAAAGCCGATTATTCCCGTGCCTATGCAATGGTCGTATGATTCTACCCTGACTCGCTAAAGAACAGAAACTATGAGTGAATTTTTTATACGCAGGCCCATTGCAGCGATCGTTATTTCCATTTTGATGGTTGTACTCGGTTTGCTCGTGCTCAAAGGCATTCCGGTATCGCAGTATCCGCCAATTACGCCGCCCATGGTTCAAATCACCGCACTTTACAGCGGTGCAAATGCGGTCAATGTGGAACAGGCGGTCACAACTCCAATCGAACAACAAGTGAACGGTGTAGAGGATATGCTTTACATGCGTTCAGTAAACTCTGCCGACGGAACAGCCAATATCCAGGTGTCGTTTGAGGTAGGCACCGACATGGACAAGGCCAACATGTTGACTCAAAACAAAGCGACTCAAGCGAATCCATTTCTGCCGGCGGAGGTATTGAACTTGGGAGTAACAGTAAAGAAATCGCTCACGTTTCCGCTTTTGTTGGTTTCATTCTATTCCCCCAATGGCGCTTATGACAAAGACTTCCTCACCAACTACGCCTACATCAATGCTATTGATGAATTGAAGCGAACTCCGGGTGTAGGCGATGTGACCATTTTAGGTGGAACACAGTATGGTATGCGTATTTGGGTACAACCCGATAAGTTGGCATCCTTCGGTTTGACCGTGCAGGAAGTGATGAATGCGGTGAAAGACCAAAACGCGATTCGTCCGGGTGGTACTTTCGGCCAAGAACCGGCACTTCCCGGCAATGAGAACACCTACTCAGCCCAGTTGCAAACGCGCCTCATCAACGAAGAGCAATTTGAAAACATCATCGTAAAGTCGAATGACAATGGTGCACTGGTTCGACTGAAAGACGTTGCACGCGTTGAGTTGGGAAATGAAAACTACACCTCGAGCAGCCGCTTAAATGGAAAGGCTTCTGCAACGGTTGCTATTTATCAAATACCCGGATCCAACGGTCTGGAAGTGGCCGAGGCCATTCGCACCAAAATTGCGACCTTGCAACAATCCTTTCCACCCGACTTGGATGTTGCGTTTCCCCTCGATACCACATTGGCGGTGGAGGCCGGTATTGATGAGATTTTGCACACCCTGTTGGAAGCAGTGCTTCTCGTGATACTGGTTGTGTTCCTGTTTTTGCAAGATTGGCGCGCAACACTGATACCGCTGCTGACCGTTCCGGTTTCGTTGATTGGTACCTTCATGGTTTTCCCGCTGCTGGGCTTTTCGGTGAACGTACTTTCACTCCTGGGCATGGTACTGGCAATTGGTTTGGTGGTCGATGACGCCATTGTAGTTGTGGAAGCTGTGATGCACCATCTGCAGCATGGCTTGTCACCCAAAGAGGCGACAAGAAAGGCGATGAAAGAAGTTGGAGGCCCTGTTGTTGCGATTGCTGTTATCCTGGCTGCGGTGTTTATTCCTGTAGCTCTTACGGGAGGTATTACCGGAAGGCTCTATCAGCAGTTCGCCATTACCATTGCGATTTCCGTTCTGTTCTCTGCCTTTAATGCGCTTACCCTCAGTCCGGCTTTAGCGTCGCTCATCTTGCGACCAACCAAGCCGGGCACAGGTCTGATGGCTCGCTTTTTTGGTGCGTTCAACCGCTTCTTTGATCGACTCACGGAGCGCTATGGAAGGGTTACAGCGCTCTTTGCGCGTAAGCTTTTCGTGACGGTAATTCTGTTGATTGGTATTGTGGTTCTCGCCGGAAGTTTGGGTTCAGCAGTTCCAAGCGGGTTTGTACCCGAAGAAGACGAGGGCTATTTCATTTGCGCCATTCAGCTTCCCGATGCAGCATCGTTGCAGCGAACCAACGAAGTTTCGGAACGTGTGGAGCAAATCCTCGATAGCATTCCCGAAGTAGACTCTTATACTGTGGTGAATGGTTACAACATGCTCACTACCTCCGTCTCCTCCAATACAGCTACCGTATTCGTATCTCTCAAACCTTGGGAAGAGCGCGAACGCACTGCCCGCCGCTTGATTGCATACACGGGACGAATATTCATGCGCGATATCACCGATGCCACGGTAGTTGCCGTTGGTCCACCACCCATACCCGGTTTAGGAAGCTCTGGCGGTTTTACGATGGAACTTCAAGATCGTGGCGGAAACTCGCCGGGCTATCTGGCCGAGCAAACCCAGAAGTTTGTGGCAGAAGCTTCCAAACGACCGGAGATAGGGAAGGTGTATTCGCTTTACAGGGCCAACGTTCCCCAAAAAATCATCACGGTCGATAAAGAAAAAGCTCAAAAGCTGAAGGTTAGTCTCAACGATGTGAACACCACCGTGTCAGCCATGATGGGTGGTGCTTTCATCAACAACTTCAATCAGTTCGGTCGTCAGTACAAGACCTATGTTATGGCCGATGCGCAGTACCGCATGAAGCCCGAGGATCTGAACCAATACTATGTTCGCGATAACACAGGCGCCATGGTTCCGCTGGGTACGTTGGTAAGTGTGCGCGATACATCAGGACCTCAGTTTACCAACCACTTCAACATGTATCGAGCTGCCGAAATTTCGGGTGTACCCGCCTTGGGTTATAGCTCGGGTGAAGCCCTCACGGCGCTGGAGGAAACGGCAGAGGCCGTTCTTCCGCCCGACATGGGCTACGAATGGTCGAACATATCCTATCAGGAAAAAGCTTCTGCCGGTCAAGGCGCTGCAGTATTCGGTATGGCGCTCTTGTTCGTGTTCCTGATTCTGGCCGCCCAATACGAAAGCTGGACATTGCCCTTCAGTGTTCTGTTGGGAACGCCCTGGGCTGTGATGGGTGCCTTCCTCGGACTGTGGATTGCGCGACAATTCTCGGAGTCATACGTCAATAACGTGTTTGCTCAAATTGGATTGGTGATGCTGATTGGACTGAATGCTAAGAACGCCATCTTGATTGTCGAGTTTGCCAAGATGAAACGCGATGAAGGCATGGACGCATTCCAGGCCGCCATTGAAGGCGCTAAGCTGCGTTTGAGACCAATCCTCATGACATCGCTCGCCTTTATCCTGGGCGTTGTGCCGTTGATAACCGCAGTAGGTGCGGGTTCTGAGTCGAGAAAGGTAATGGGAATGGCTGTTTTCAGCGGAATGATTGTAGCGACCATTGTAGGGTTGTTGCTTATACCGGCCTTCTTCGTTTTGATTGATAAAATCAGTCCCGTAAAGAAAAAGGAGATTGAACCTGCGTCTAACCCTAATGAATCTGAACACGCATGAGAACCACAATTCAATCCTTAGGGGTAATCGCGATATTGGTCGTCTTGTTATGCCAGGCGTGTATGGTTGGTCCGCGTTATGCGCGACCCAACATGCCGAATGTATCGTCTTTCAATACAGCCACTGAGGCCATCAATGCGAATGATTCTGTCGGAGCTTTGAAGTGGACCAATTTCTATCCGGATCCTGTACTTCAAGGTCTCATAGATAGCGCACTCAAAAGGAATTACGACTTGAAAATGGCAGCTTCTCGCATTGAGATTGCAGCTGCGAATTACGGCATTGCCATTTCTCAATTATTTCCATCCTTCGGTTACCAGGTTTCGGGAAACCAATCGTACAATGCCTTTGGTTCATCTTCCCTCTATACCCTTGGTGCAGGCATGTCGTGGGAAATTGACATTTGGGGAAAAATCAGGCATTCGCGCAATGCTGCCTTGAATGATCTAATGGCCAGTGAAGCCGGTCGCACGGCCGTTCAAGTTGCGCTGATAGCCAACGTTGCCGATGCATACTATAAGCTGCGCGACTTCGATAATCGACTCGCCATTTCGAAGGCGACATACGAAACCCGCCAGAAGGACCTTTTGGTGCTCGAGGAGCGATTTAAGAAGGGATACATCAGTGAGTGGGATTTGTTGCAAAGCAGACAGCTCGTTGAAAGTGCCGTGAGTTCCATCAATTCGTATACACGTGCCGTAGCTATTACAGAAAATGCGTTGTCCTATTTATTGGCAAATCCACCCGGCAAAGTAGGCCGTGGTTCAACCAACGCAGAACAACCTGCAATGCCCGTTATTCCCGCGGGGCTTCCTTCAAGTCTGCTCAGTCAGCGTCCGGATGTGCAGCAAGCCGAGTTCAGCTATAAGCGTGAGGTTGAGAAGATTGGGGTAGCCGTTGCATTACGTTATCCATCACTCTCACTGACTGCAGGTGGAGGATTGGCCAGCGCTGAGCTTTCGAACTTGGTAAGCTCCGACGCATTGATATCATCGTTAACTCAAAATTTGTTGGGCCCTATTTTCGAATTTGGCAGGAACAAACGGAGGATAACGGCACAGCAAAAGTCAGCGGAAGTGGCTGCTTATCACTATCAGCAGGTATACTTGCGCGCGCTTCAGGAAGTAGAAAACGCACTCATTACAATCGAAACAATCGATAAGGAGCTAGCCTCGCGTAAGCGCCAGGAGACCACGGCAAGAATGGCTCTTACCTTAAGTCAGGCCCGGTACAACGATGGCTATACTTCCTATTTGGAAGTAATCGATGTGCAGCGTTCTTTATTCGAAATTGAATTAATCGTATCAAGTCTACAACAGCAATACTTGAATGCTCACGTGGATTTATACAGAGCCTTAGGAGGTGGACGTTAACCATTCGCCACAAGGAGCTCGGCATTAAATAAGTAACCAATACCAACAAGATATCACCACAACAATTATTCTACACTATGAAAAAAGCATTTCTACTTTTAAGTCTTTCAGTTTTGTTAAGCCTATCGGCCGCTGCACAGAACTTGCAATTGGCCGGATACTACGGTCATCAAACACCCTCTTCACTCGATGTGTATTATGGTCGTCTTCGCACCAGCTATGGCACTAACTACGGTGGAACTGTTACGTTTGGTCGCGGACCGAGTGCAGCCGGTAAATCATGGCTCGAGGTGCAGTACAACTATAAGGAAGCAGGTTTGAATTACTACGATTACCAAAGCAATACTATCTGGGATGCAGGTAATCTGAAAATTCACAATGTACTTGTAGGCCCAATGAAGGAAGCCGACAAAGATCGCATTCGTCCGTATGGCGGATTGATGCTGGGTGTTACTGTGTATCAACCTGAATTTGCGATTGAAGACTGGCGTTTCACTGTGTCAGCAGTAGCGGGTGTTAAGATTTCAATTATTGAACGTCTTGGTCTTCGTCTGCAGGCTCAGTTGCTTGCTCCTATGTATTTCACCGACGCAGCTGTGGCATGGAGCCCTGGTTACGGTAGCTCAGTTGCTATCTCTTCGACAGCAATTTTGTCGGCAGGATTCAATGCAGGTCTGTACTTCAATATTCTGCAAGATAAGTAAACGATACTTGATAATATTTTACGGATACAACTCCGGAAAACCGCATTCTTACTTAAGGATGCGGTTTTTTTTTGTGCGTGAATTAGCTCGTGAAGGCCAATAACAAGGAGCACAACAAGGTGAGAATGGCGACCTTCTTAAGCAATGGGTCTAATGAAGCCGGTTGTTCGGTTTTCCATACAGTTCGCAGTAAGGCACATTGGCCTACGGCTGCGACAACAGGCAACCACGAAAAAGCAGATTGTGCATTCAGGAAAATCCAGACACAAAGCGAGAGGGAACCTGTTAGAATGAGAAAAGTATGATAGACTTTCCCCTTGCGAAATCCCATTTTCACGACCAGCGTTTGCTTTCCCGATGCTGCGTCGTTCACATGATCGCGCAGGTTGTTGAGGTTGAGCACGGCGGTGCTGTAAAATCCGGTAGTCATAGCCAACAGCATCGGCTCAGCATCCAGCACACCGGAGAGCAAATAGTAAGTGCCCAGCACACCAACTGGTCCGAAGAATAGAAATACGAATACGTCGCCCAAGCCTCGGTAGCCATAAGGATTGCTGCCAACTGTATACTTGATAGCGGCCGCAATGGCTGCAAAGCCCAACAGCAACATAAGAAGTGCTTGCATAAACTGGGCTTTCGGAGAAAAGACAATCCACAACAGAGACATACCGCTCAGAAGTGTAATCGCTGTGGTGATTATCAACGCTCGTTTCATTTGAGCTTGGCTAATCGCGCCACTTTGCAAGGCTCGAGTTGGACCCACACGCTGTTCGTTGTCGACACCGTGGCTGTAATCGCCGTAATCGTTTGCCAGGTTGGAAAGTATTTGCAGCAAAAACGTGGTGGCCAGGGTAAGAGCCAATACAAAACCGTTCATGTCACCGTGCGCTTTAGCAGCCGCCGCTCCAGCAAGAATGCAAGAGGCAGCAAGAGGCAATGTGCGCAGGCGCATAGCCTGTATCCATTTCTTCATATGGGTTATGGAAACTTCGGGAACTTTTGGAAGTCGGGATCGCGCTTTTCGAGGAATGCACGCTTGCCCTCCTGTGCCTCTTCTGTCAAGTAGTAGAGTAGGGTAGCATCGCCTGCAAACTCCATGAGACCGCGCTGACCGTCGAGCTCGGCGTTGAGGCCGCGTTTGATCATGCGCAATGCGAGCGGACTGCGTTTCATCATGGTTTTGCACCAGCGCACCGTTTCGTCTTCGAGCTGAGCGAGCGGTACCACTTTGTTCACCATACCCATGTCTTCAGCTTCAGCAGCTGTGTATTGTTCGCAGAGGAACCAGATTTCACGGGCCTTCTTTTGACCGACATGGCGTGCCAGGTAGTTCGATCCGAAGCCGGCATCGAAGCTGCCTACCTTAGGACCTGTCTGACCGAAGCGTGCATTGTCGGAAGCGATTGTTATGTCGCACACCACGTGCAACACGTGTCCACCGCCAATAGCGTAACCATTGACCATTGCAATCACAGGCTTAGGCATTTCGCGGATGCGCTTGTGCAGGTCGAGAACATTCAGGCGAGGAACTCCGTCTTCGCCTATGTAGCCTCCCACACCCTTTACGTTCTGATCACCACCACTGCAAAACGCCTTGTCGCCTTCGCCCGTAAGGACGATCACCGCGATGTCCGAGCGCTCACGCGCAATGTCCATGGCTTCAATCATCTCCATATTGGTTTCGGGGCGAAATGCGTTGTACACCTGCGGGCGGTTGATGGTGATTTTCGCAATGCCTTCAAAGTATTCAAACCGAATGTCGGTGTATTCTTTTATGGGGGTCCAGGTTCTCATAGTCTTGCTGTCTATTGTCAATAACAATCGGCCGCGAAAATAGTTATTGAAAGGGAAACCCGTTAGCGGCAAAAGGAAACCTGTAATGAAGAGTCGGGGCATAGACGCGCTGCAGCGCGTCCCCTCTTTTCAAAATATTCCGATTTGTAGCAGAGCGGAGTCTAAGAAAAAACGCACCCAAGCTTGCAACGCCTGAGCTTCCAACGGCCCCGGAGGGGCCAACCCTCCATAGCAATGGATTGTATGGAGCGCGTCGCAGCCCCGGAGGGGCGATACGATTCTGCGACACATGGTTAAATGAGGCGTTGTCCAATCGTTCGTTGTGCCGCCCCTCCGGGGCTGGAACACTCGCACCGCCATCGCTGGCTAGGGATGTTTGGCCACTCCGGGGCCGGGCGAAGGTCGACCACATAATATAAGGTATATAACGCGGCGAATCAGCCATGATTTAAAAGCGCTCCTCTAAAGCGTAACTCCATTGCCTTCATGCTTTCACCTCTCCCGGCCCCGGAGGGGCCAACTTTCACTAGCTGATGATGGCAGGGAGCGCGCCACAGCCCCGGAGGGGCTGACTTTATCACATCACACTCATTGCACCCCACGTCGTATAAACTCGAAATACTCCTTCAACACCGGGCTGTTTTCTAAGCGAGGAGTATTGACCTCGAGGATAGCGCAGTTGCTTTGAGCATACAACCACGACAAGCCTTCATTGAGCGATTCTGCATCGCTCGCGCTTTGAAATGGAAGAGTATACATGGCGGCTAGACCTGCTGCGCTGCGGGTGTGGGCAGTTTCAAAATAGGTTTCCAGCGCTTGTGAGTCAGGGTCGGGGCCGTCGATGATGCGGAAAATGCCACCGCCGCCGTTGTTGACTATAATAATCCGAAGGTTCGTTTTAGGGAGGTTATTCCAAAAGGCATTGCTGTCGTAAAAGAAGGCAATGTCGCCGCTTATCAGAGTGGT